>JAVRPG010000739.1:0-4413 GCA_032162325.1 Mycobacterium sp.
GACTGGGATCGTCATCCTGACTTGTTCGCGTGATCAGGAGATCCGAGTAGAGGCATAGCGGACTGCGCACGGAGAAGCCTCGAGGGAATGCCGTAGGACCCGGGTTCGATTCCCGGCAGCTCCACAACCGAATGGATTGAGATGGCGAGACGGTGACTGTCGTTCTCGCCTTGCTATGCGCCGACGGGCTGGTGCTCGCCTCCGACTCCCAGATCACCGATTCCGCCCGCGGCCTGAGCTACCCCGCACAGAAGCTGCATACGCTCGGCAAGCACGCCGCGTGGGGCGGCAGCGGTTCGCGGGCGGTGCTGTATGACCTCGAACAGATCTTCAACGCCGAACCGGACGCGGTCGTAGAGGCACCCAACATCGGCCACGCGCTGCAGGAGCGGGTGCTGCCCGTGCTCAAGCACCACTACTCGAACTTCATCGAGGACGTTCCGGGCCAGGAACCGGGCGGGACGCCGGCCACCTACGTGCTGGCCGCGGGCTACGCCGGCGCACGGCCCTTCGTCATCGACATCGATCCGAACGGTCTGATCGGGCACTACGAGGAGACCGGCTTCCACGCCGTCGGCGGTGGCGCAGCGATGGCCCAGCAGGCGGGGGCGCTACTGGCGCATTTCCGGATGACCGAGCGCAACGTCGACTACGGTGTTGTCGCGGCGCTGCGCGTACTCGACGCATTGGACACATCGTCGCCCACCGTCGGCGGGCCGATGGATGTCTGCCGGATCACGCCCGAGGAAGCGCGTGACCTCGACCCGGACGAGGTCGAGCAGGTCCGCGATCGGGTCAGCCGGTGGATCGAGCTGGAGCAGCGGGCGCTGGACGACTTGTTCGATTGAAGCTTTGCTGAGATACGGCGATACGCGGTGGTTGTGAGACTTAATTCGAATACCCCGGCAGCTCCACTTCTATCCGATCGACAACACGCCAGGTGCACCGAAGGGAAGACTGATGGCCAGAACTGACAACGACTCCTGGGATATCACCGAGAGTGTGGGTGCGACGGCGCTGGGGGTTGCCGCCGGACGGGCGGCGGAGACCAACAGCCAGAACCCGCTGATCAGTGATCCCTACGCACAGATGTTTCTCGAGGCGGCCGGCGATGGCGTCTGGAGCCTCTATCTCAGCGATGATCTTCCCGCCGAGCTGGCCGAGGTCGATCCGCGGATCGAGGACCGGATGCGCGCGATGATGGACTACACGGCTTCGCGGACAAGGTTTTTCGACGAGTTCTTCGTGACTGCGGCCGCCGAGGGGATCACCCAAGCAGTGATCCTGGCGGCCGGTCTGGATGCCCGGGCCTGGCGCTTGGATTGGCCTGCTGGATCGGTGGTGTATGAGATCGATCAGCCAAAGGTGTTGGCGTTCAAGACTTCGACGCTGGAGTCGCACGGGGTTGCGCCGGTCGCCGCTCACGTCGCCGTGGGGGTTGATCTGCGTCACGATTGGCCGGCGGCACTGCGCGCAGCGGGATTCGATCCGAGCCTGCCCACGGCGTGGTCGGCCGAGGGACTTCTGCCCTATCTGACCGCCGACGCGCAGGATCTGCTATTCGACCGCATTCAAGCGCTCAGCAGCCCAGGCAGTCGGGTCGCGGTGGAGGCGTTCACCAACGATTTCTTCAGCGCCGAAAGCTTCGCGCGCCGTGAGGAGCAGATGGAGCGGTATCGGTCGGCGGCGGCCAAGCTGGGCCGTCCGGAGGCCGCGACTGCCGGCAACCTGCTGTATGAGGAGGAGCGCACCGAGGTTGTTGATTGGCTGACTGCCCACAACTGGGATGTCACGGCGGTAAGCGCCGAGGATCTGATGGCCGGCAACGGGCGCTTCACGCCCACCGACCTCGAGGACCCCACGCCGCAAAGCCTTTTCGTCGAGGGCCGCCTGCGCTAACCGTGCATCAAACTGGCCGAGGGTCAGCGGTCCATGTGTTGATGCCATCAACATCTGTTGCGCTTTTACGCAACAGTGCGAGTGGGTGAAGTGGAGCCCTGGCGGGCACCCGTCGGGAACAGGGGCCAAAAGGAGTGAGGCAGTGTTACTAAACGGGATCAATCACATCGCGTTGATATCCAGGGACATCGACCGGTTGCGTGTCTTCTACACCGAGGTCTTCGACGCAGAGGTAGGGCCCACCGAGCCGCACGGCGACAAGGGCGGAGAAACCATGACGATGATCCGCATCGGCCCCCACACCGAGCTCAACGTGTTCACGATCGAAGGCAATACCGAGCCCGACCGTCAGACGCCCATGTGGGGACGCGGTCGACTCGACCACTTCGGCCTGCAGGCGGCGTCCGCAGAAAGCTTCGAGACGATTCGGCAACGGCTCATTGAGCACGGTGCCAGCGATGGTGAGGTCAACGACTTCGGCGCTTTGCGCAGTGTCTTCTTTCGTGACCCGGACGGACTCGAAGGCGAAGTGCTGGTCGCGAAGTAGGCATTCCAGCCAATTCGCTAGAGGGCAACCGTTTTCAGGCTCGCGCTGCCACAGCCGCGAGATCGCCCGTGAGGCTGACGAGCTCAGTCTGGACGCCGGGCACGGCCGCCATGGCTCCTGGCGAATCAAGGGTGAGCGGGGCGCCCGCATAGTCGGTACATATCGCTCCCGCCGCGCGAGCGATCGCGCACCCGGCGACTACGTCATACGGGTTGTTGTGGGCAAGCACCATCCCCTGGATCTGGCCGCTGACAAGCCAGGTCCACAGCACCGACGCAGCGAAAGCGCAGCGCTCGTCGGTGCACCCTCGTGGTCAATTCGAGATATGCGTCCAGTCGAGCACCACCCTGGTGGAAGGCGTCGCCCATTCCGATGATCCCGTCCTCGAACGAGCCAACGTCGGCCACCGCACCCGAGTCGACCCGTACGCCGAGGAACGGCAGGTCAATCACGCCCAGTATCGGCACGCCGTCCTCGAGCAGGCCGAGCATCACTCCGCACAGCGGTGACCCGGTCGCGTAGTTGATAGTTCCGTCGAGCGGATCCGCGACCCAGACCTTGCCCGTGTCGAGCGGAGCCCCGCCGCCCTCTTCGCCGTAGAAGCCGACATCCGGAGTGGATGCCGCAAGTGAGCGCTGCAGCGCCGACTCGCTGGCCAGGTCGACGTCGGTGAGGAAGTCCTTGGCCGCCTTGTCGATCCGCTCGTGCGGCTTGGAACGCCCGTCCCGCAGGATCGCGACCGCTTCATCCACCGCGGCGTGCGCGGCCGCCAGCTCTGCCCTCACGCGAGCATCGTAGTTCCGCACTCGTTGCCGGCACCGCCTGACGTCGGCTTGGCTTGCCAAGGAACCCCGCCGTTTCCTCGGCGTTTGTGCACCTCGCATTTGAGGTATTTCAGATCACTATTGACAGCGCATATGCGCTAGGTCACACTAAGGCATCGGACGTCAGACATCAGACGTCAGATGAATGAACGAAAGGCAGGACTCGTGGCTCTTCCCGAAGAACTCGCGGACATGCTTCTCGAGGCGATCGTGGACGGCCAGTTCCCCATCGATTCGGTCCTTCCCTCGGAGGGGGAGCTGGCCCTGAAGTACGGGATGAGCCGATTGACTGTCCGCGAAGCGGTGCGCATCCTGCGGTCGCAGAACATCGTCACTATCCGACGCGGTCGCGGCACCTTCATCAATCCGCCGCAGGCTTGGACGTCGCTGGCTGCCGTCGTCCGCATCGAGGAACGCCGGTCTTCCTCGGGGGGAGTATCGGGACGCCTGATCGAAGCGAGGCGGATGGTCGAGATCGGCGCAGCACAGCTCGCTGCCGTCAACCGGTCGAAGGAGGATCTCGAATCCTTGGCCGCCAGCATCGAAGAAATGCGACTGGCCAACAGGCTGAAGCGGATCGACCTATTTGTCGAGGCGGACATCGCCTTTCATGACGTAATCATGCACGCGACCGCAAACATGTTCATCCCGTTCATGTTTGAACCGTTCGGCAGTCTGCTGGTCGAAGCCCGCACCGAAACATCGTCAATTCCGGAGATCCAGGTGAACGCAATCGCTATGCACGAGGCGATTCTCGAGGCACTCACCGCCGGTGATCCCGGGCGGAGCCGCGACGCCATGGAGGCCCACATGAATCAAACCGAAGCCGATCTCCGCCGCTACGTCCTCGACGCCGACCAGAGCTGACCTACGGCGTCACCATGCTGCTCACTGGCACCGAAACACTGCACCTCGCCGCTAAACAGGGGTGGGCTCTGGCCGCCTTCGCGGTCTACAACCTGGAGATGGTCCAGGCGATTGTGACCGCCGCCGAAAAGGCTGACCGTCCCGTGCTGCTACTCGCGGGGTCGAGTCACTTTCACCATGCCGGGCAGGCAGCGCTGATGAACATCGCTCTGACGGCGGCGCACTCAACGTCAGCACCGATCGGCGTGCATCTCGATCACTGCCGGGACCTGCCGG
>JAVRPG010000740.1:0-12701 GCA_032162325.1 Mycobacterium sp.
GACTATGCGCGCGGTGACGCTGACGCGGCGCTGCGCAGCGCGGCCGTTGTCACCGACCTTCGCTACACGATCGCCCGCTGGGATGGCGACCAGCTCACCGTTTGGGACAAGGTCCAGGGCCTCACCGCAGCGCAGACCAACCTTGCAGATGCCTTCGGCATTCCCGCTGCCGACGTCCGGGTGCTCTCGCCGTTCGTCGGGGGAGCGTTCGGCAGTGCCGGCCGCACCTGGCCGCACCAGGTGTTGGCGGCGTTTGCTGCCCGGCTGATGCAACGACCGGTCAAGCTGGTGGTCACCCGCAAGCAGATGTACAGCGGTATCGGCTACCGACCCACGAGCCGGCAGCGGCTGGCCATCGGCGCCGACCGCTCGGGCCGCATCACCGCAACGATCCACGAGGGCCACACCGAAACCGCTCGCTACCAACTCTACGAAGAGGGCCTCACCGGCCTGCCCAGGTCCCTCTACAACAGCCCGAACATGCGGTCCACCTATCGGGTGGTGGCGCTGGATGTCAATGTGCCGACCTTCATGAGGGGACCGGGTGAGAGCTCGGGTGCGTTCGCCCTGGAGTCCGGCATGGACGACCTCGCGTACCACCTGGGCATGGATCCGATCGAACTGCGCTTGCGAAATGAGCCCGACCGGGACCAGGAGACAGGCAAACCGTTCTCCACCCGTCGTCTCACTGATTGCCTGAACCAGGGAGCTGCCAGTTTCGGTTGGTCACAACGCAATCCGGTACCCCGGTCGGTGCGCGACGGTGACCAGCTGATCGGGATGGGTATGGCCGCGGCGACATACCACGCCGTCCGCAACGAATGCCAGGCCCTGGCCCGGGTGAACGCCGACGGCACCGCCGACGTGCAGAGCGGGACCATCGATATGGGTCCTGGGACCTACACGTCGATGACGCAGGTGGCCGCCGACGCCCTTGGTATCCCCATGCGACGGATCCGATTCACCCTCGGCGACAGCCGGCTTCCCAAGGCTCCGATGCATTCGGGGTCAAAAACCATGGCCAGCGTTGGCTCGGCCGTCTACACCGCCTCGAATATGCTGCGCGACAACTTCATCCGCATCGCGGTCGTGGACCCAGGATCACCCCTGAACGGCACACGACCGGAGGACGTATCGGTGGCCGACGGTCGGATGTTCCGAACAGACGATCCGGGGCGCAGCGAAACCTATCAAGACCTGCTGCATCGTCGCGGCTGGCCGAGCCTGGATTCCCAGCAGACGTGGTCGCCGGGTGACACGAACTCGCGGTTCGCGCTATACGCGTACGGTGCGGTGTTCGCCGAGGTCGCCGTCGACGAGCTGCTCGGCACGGCTCGTATCCGCAGAATCTTTGGCTGCTACGACGGTGGCCGGATAGTGAATCCGAAGCTTGCACACAGCCAGGCGATCAGCGGCATGGTGGCGGGCATCGGAATGACGTTGCTCGAGGGCACCCGGGTCGACCACAGGGACGGGCGAGTCGTGAACGCGAACATGTCGGACTACCTCGTCCCGGTCAACGCGGATGTGCCTGCGCTCGACGCGACCTTTTTGGCGGCCGAGGACATCATCGCCGATCCCATCGGCGTCAAGGGACTCGGTGAGATCGTGATCGTCGGCGTGCCGGCCGCGATCGCCAACGCCGTGTTCAACGCAACAGGCAAGCGCATCACCGACCTGCCCATCACGCTGGACAGATTGTTCTGAGGCGCGTGGTGCAATCCGCTACGACACCGAGCCGACCGTGCGTGAAGCACGGTGGGAGGCCGAAACCTGCGGGTTGACTACAGGAAAGCGGACGGCGAACGTAGTCTGGCCGCAGACTGATTCGGCGGTGATCGCGCCGTCGTGCGCCTCGACGATGGAGGCGGCGATCGACAAACCCAGGCCTGTGCTGCCCGATTGCCGGGATCGCGACTGGTCCGCACGCACGAACCTCTCGAAGAGATGCGGCAGCAGTTCGCGGTCAATGCCGGGGCCGTCGTCGGTGACGGTCAATTCCGCGTATGCGGTGCCATTCGTTGCGCGTTCGGTGATTGCCGTTGTGACAGTGGTTCCCGGTGGTGTGTGCATGCTGGCGTTGGACAGCAGGTTGGCGAGCAGCTGATGCAGGCGCGCATGATCCCCGCGCACCCACACGCCGCTCCGCGGCACACGGTGCAACCACCGGTGCGTGGGCGCTGAAACGCGTGCGTCGTGGACAGCGTCGGCAACGACCTCGGCGAGATCGACGTCGGCGATTTCTAGGTCTTGGCCTTCATCGAGGCGCGCAAGCAGCAGGAGATTCGAGACCAGCGAACCCATGCGTTTCGCTTCCGCCTCGATTCGGGCCAGCGAGTATTCGGTGGTGTCGGGAAGCACAGAGCTGTCCTGGCGGGTCAGTTCCGCGTAGCCCTGGATTGCTGCAAGCGGTGTCCGAAGTTCATGGCTGGCATCGGTGATGAATTGGCGCATCCGGCGGTCCGACGCGGCCCGTTCGGCCAGTGCGCCTTCGACGTGGTCCAGTAACCGATTCAAGGTTTCGCCAACGGCGCCGACTTCGGTACGCGGATCGGTGTCGGAGGCCTGGACCCGCGGCGCGATTGTGTGATGCTCGCGATCGAGCGGCAGCGTCGCGACTTCCGCCGCGGTCGCGGCGACCCGCCCCAGGGGGCGAAGCGCGAACCGGACGATGGCGATCGTGCACAGGGCGGTGATCAGCAGCGCGAGCGCGGTCATGCCCGCGACGATGGCGGTCTCCCGTGTCACGGCTTCCCAGGCCGGCTTCCATGATGCCCCCGTGACCAGGACCTCGCCCCCGTCGCCCGGACGGCTCACCATCCTGTAGAAGCCGAGTTCGGGCAGTTCGATGGTGCGCGGTTCTGCGCCTGTCCATGCCAGTTCGGCGATCCTCTGAACGGCCGCGGGCGGTGCGGCCCGCGCCTCGCCGTCCGCGAAGAATGCGGAGTCGACGACCTTTCCGTTCTGAATCAACGCAAGTACGTTTCCCGGCGCCTGCCCGATGAGCTGCGTCAGCGGTTTCATCGCGCCACGTGGCGGCTGATCGCCCGACGGGGCCGGGGTGACGCGGTACTTCGTCACCGCACTGCTGAAACCGTCGGCGGACGCGGAGAGTTGCGCGTCGGTAAGGCCGAGGACGGACGCCCGCAGGGTCAGCACCGTCAACGTCCCGACGGTCAGCAACACAACCATCACGACGGCGGCCATCCCGACCACCAACTGGCGGGTCAGAGTCCAGCTTTGCCATGCGCGCGCGAGGCGGGTCATTCCGCCGGCCGCAGCATGTAGCCGACGCCTCGAACGGTGTGGATCATCGGTTCGCGGTCGGCGTCGATCTTCTTGCGCAAGTAGGAAACGTACAGGTCGACGATGCTCGACCTCCCGCCGAAGTCGTAGTTCCACACGTGGCGCAGAACTTCCTTGCGGCTCAGCGCACGCCGCGAATTGCGCATCAGGAATCGCAGCAATTCGAACTCGGTCGACGTCAGCGAGATCGGATCACCGCCGCGAGTGACTTCGCGGCTGGCGCCGTCGAGTTCGAGGTCGCCGACCGAGAGCGCCTCATCCTCGGCCGGGGTCAGATAGGCGGACCGGCGCAGCAGCCCGCGCAGCCTGGCCACCAACTCCTCGAGGGAGAACGGCTTGGTCATGTAATCGTCACCGCCCGAGGTCAGCCCGGTGACCCGGTCGATCACCGAGTCGCGGGCGGTCAAGAACAGCGTGGGCGTATAGGTGTCCGAGTCGCGGATCCGCTGCAGGACGCCGAGGCCGTCCATGTCGGGCAACATGATGTCGAGAACCAGGATGTCCGGGGTGTTCGTGCGGTATTTGTCCAGGGCCTCGCGGGCGTCGTGGGCGACGTCGATTTCCCAGCCTTCGTACTGCAACGCCATCCGGACCAGGTTCGTCAGCGCGCGCTCGTCGTCCACGAGCAGCACCCGGATGGGGGATCCGTCGGCGCGGTACATCTTGGGCAGCTGGCCGAGGATGGCGCGACGGGGTGCCGCGCCGTGGTCGCTGACCGTCAACGACGTCATTTGACCATTGTCGCGATCGCTCAGCGGATCGTCACGCTCTTCATAGATATTTCATATGTGGCATCTGACCTAGTACTGCGATCGATCGGGTGGGTTGACTCGCCGGTAAGTGATCCGTCCGTCGCGTCGCGTCAGGGCGACGAGGGCGCGCCGGACTGCTGGCTGGTCTTCGACCCGGACGTCAGGGAGGCACTCGACGGGCTTCGGCCGGGCGACGACATCGTCGTGATCACCTGGCTGCACCTCGCGGACCGAACCGTTCGGCAGGTGCATCCCCGCGGAGAAACGAATAGACCCATTCGGGGTGTGTTCGCCACGCGATCGCAGCATCGGCCGAACCCGCTCGGCCTGCACGACGTGACGATCCTCGCGGTCGACGACCTCCGCATCAACGTTCGCGGCATGGAAGCGATCGACAAGACCCCGATCGTGGACATCAAGCCCGTGCTCGAACCCCGCGGGCAACGCTAGCCGAGTTCCTATGACGCCATCGCGTCGAACAGTCTTGCGATCTGGGCGGGTGCCACATCCACGTTGCACTGCTGTCGCAAGGAGCGCAACGGCTGCGCAATAGCCTGCAGGTCGGCCCACTCCTGCGGATGGGCGACGAAGTACGCGCGAATCGAGTTCTCGCCGTCCCCTGACGGCAGCGCACCGGCGTTGGTCACGACGTCATCTGCGCCGGGATGGCTGGCCAGGTATCCACCCGTCGCGGAGGACACCGAGCCAAGAGCGTTGCTTAGCCCCGCTGCGGTGCATTCGGGCGCAGCCGAAGCCGTCGGAAGCGCGATCGTGGCTGCAGCCAGTCCCCCGAGCACGCCCGCAGCAAGTACACCACGAACTCCGCGTCGCATATTGAAGCTGGATAACTCCATCTCTCACCCCTTGAATTGCGGCATTTGTTGTAACGCCGACGCTACGGGCTACCCGCGGTTAGCGACGTGAAACCGCAACGAATTTCGGTAATTTCGTTGATCATCTACTGCGGGCCTTCCCAGCGAACCTCGTCCGGAGTCTTGTCGGGCCGCAATCCGCGCCAACTCGGCTGTCGCAGCCTGCCGTCGCTGGTGCGTTCGCTGTAGCGCACCTCGCCAACCAACTCGGGTCCGACGAACGTCACACCTTTGGCGTCTTGCGTGGGAAGCCTTGTGTTGAACGGTGATTCGTCGGTCTCCAGCGGTTTGAGGATGCTCTTCAGCTTGCCCAGCTCCTTTTCGGTGAACCCGGTTCCCACGCGTCCGGCGAAGTGCAGGCCGCCCTCCTCTGGGATGCCGAGCATCAGCGCGCCTATGCCGCTGCTGCGCCCACCCTCGCCTTGGCGCCAACCCCCGATCACCACCTCTTGCGTGTTCCAGATCTTGTCCTTGATCCACGACGACGACCGCCGCCCCGGCTGGTAGGTGGAATCCCGCTTCTTGGCCACCACGCCTTCCCAGCGATGCTTGCGAGCGTGCTCCATTGCCTCGGGACCGTCGCCTGGCAGCTGGTCGGGGACGATCAGGCCACCGCTCTCCGCCAAGGCTTCGAGCAGGCGGCGGCGGTCGGAGTACTTGGCCCGCAACAACGATCGGCCGTCGAGATGCAGGATGTCGAAAGCCCAGTACTCAAGGCGGGTGGACCGCGCGCGGTTCTGCATCTCGCCGAAACTGGGCACGCCGGATTCGTCGAGCGCGACCGCTTCGCCGTCGAGGATCACATGATGGTCGGCGAGATCGGCGGCCAGCGCCTCGAATTGCGGGTACTCGTCGGTGACGTCGCGGCCCCGTCGTGACCGCAAGTTCAGCTTGCCGCGATTCGCGTCGACCAGAACCCGGTAGCCGTCCCACTTGCCCTCGAACGCCCACTGCGTCGATTTCAGCTTGTCGACCGAGCCCTCGGTTGCCAGCATTGGCGCGAGATCGCCTGCCTGCGGCCGGCTTTGCTCCTTCATCCGGTGCGCGAGCCAGTTCTTACCGTCAGTCTGAATCAGTGCATACCGGCCCTCGATCTTCTTGCCGTGCAGCGTCACGATCACTTCGTGGTCATTGAACTTCTCGGTCTCGTACGTGCCGGTGTCCCAGACGATCATGTTCCCGGCGCCGTACTCCCCCTTCGGGATGTCGCCGTGAAAGGTCAGATACTCCAGCGGATGATCCTCGGTGTGCACGGCAAGGTGGTTGACGGCCGGGGTGTCTGGCAGGTTCTTGGGCACCGCCCAGCTCACTAGCACACCGTCGCGTTCGAGCCGCAGGTCGTAATGCAGCCGACGGGCGTGGTGCTCCTGGATGACGAACAGGTTGTTATTGCCCGCCTTTGGCGCTTTTTTTGGCACCGGCTCCGGTGTTTTCGACGCGTCGCGCATGCCGCGGTACTTCGTCAGGCGGTCCTCGGTTGGCACCTTTCCGTCCAACTCCTCCAGTAGGTCGCCGTCCTTCTCGACACGCTCCAACACCTCGTCGAATCGCAGATGCCGCAGTTTCGGGTCCGCGATCTCGTCCCACGTGCGCGGCGCGGCGACCGTCGGATGTTCGCGGCCGCGAAGCGAATACGGCGCGATGGTCGTCTTGGAGCCGTTGTTCTGACTCCAGTCCAGAAAAACCTTGCCGGCTCGCAGGCTTCTCGTCATGGTCGACGTGACCAGCTTCGGCATCACCTGTTCTAATTGCTGCGCAACACGTTTGGCGAGCACCACCGCGCCCCGCGAGCTCACCGGCCCCTCGAGCGGGGCGTACAGATGCAGACCCTTGCTGCCGCTGGTGAGCGGATACGTCGTCAGCCCGATGTCATCCATCAACTCCCTGACGGCCTGCGCCACCTCGCACAGCTGCTTCATCTTGACGCCCTCGCCCGGGTCAAGGTCGAACACTAACCGCGTCGCCGGCCCAGGTTGGTCGCCCACGAAGCGCCACTGCGGGACGTGCACTTCCAGCGCGGCCTGCTGCGCGATCCACGCCAGCGCCTCGACGGTGTCGATGATCGGATAGGTGGTGGTGCCCGACCGGTGCGTGATGCTGGCGCGGTTGAGCCAGTCAGGCGCGGAGCTGGCGAGCTGCTTTTCGAAGAACGATGCCTCGTCGACGCCGTTCGGCCACCGTTTGCGGGTGGCCGGGCGGCCCACGATGTGCGGCAACATGACCTCGGCGATGCCGATGTAGTAGTCGAACACCTCGGCCTTCGTGGTACCCGTCGCCGGGTACAGCACCTTATCCGGGTTGGTCAGCTTCACCCGACCGTAACTATCCACCACATCACGGTATTACTGTTCCTAATCTAAAGAGCGGGAGTAGGTCCTGCTCTTGGGCGGTCCGAACAGTCTGGGCCGCCGGGCACGCGCGTTCTCCGGTGGACCGACACGGCTGGAGTTCTCCGTGCCGGTGAGCCGAACCTGCCGCGCGCCGGCGCATCAGATCTTCACCCACGAGGACGCTCCGGGCGCCAACCCCGGACTACCGACGGGTCTGGATCCCGGCAACACCCCGGTCGTGGGAGGCGGCTCCTAGGAGTCATCGTCGATCTCCAGGACCGCGAACGGCGCGGTCGGCACCTCGGCGACGGCCATCTTCGCTGCGGAGTCGGTGGGTATGACGTCGCCCGTCAGCGCCGCAAGGGCTTTGTTGGTGCCGACGTCATGACCGGCCTTCTCGCTGAGTAGCCACCGCACTTCGAGCAGATCGCAGTAGGCCTGGATGGCGGTACCGGTGTAGTGCAGCGCCGCGTGCGCCAACTGCTCGGACGGTGTTACCACCTCGATGACCCACAGCCGAGCGGCGGTCGACTCGTCGACGTCGTGGCCCGCTTCCCGGCACAACTGCGCCTGATACGCACGCAGGTCGCCGAGCAGGATTCGAGCCTGCCCCTCGCCGACGTCCAGGCCGGTGAGATCCTGCAGATGCTGTGCGTGGTAGCGGCGGTCACCGACGGCGACATGAACCCGCAGCTGACTCGGATCAACGCTGTCAGGTTGAAGTGAGAGTTCGTCGACGGCGAACCCCAGTTCATTGAGGCGGCGGATGGTCCCCTCCACGCGGTACCGGTCGGTGAAACCGAAGACCGGTTTGGCGTGCAGAACCTCCCACAGCGTGTTGTATCGAACCTCAATGTGTTCGGCTTCCCTGATGAGCGTTTCATGCAACTCCGCCGGCCGCTCGAGCCGCTCAGCGAGGTCGATCATGCCCATCGCAACGTTCTCCACCACGATCTCGAGGTCGTACTGACGCTGTCCACGGCTCAGCGATGGGTGCACCTCAGAAGTTTCGGCGTCGACGAGCCAGGCCTGAAGTAACTGGCCGTCACGGGAGAACAACGTGTTCGCCAGCGAGCAGTCACCCCAAAAGACACCGTGGCGATGCAATTCCACCAGCAGGCCGGCCATCGCATCCAACAAGCGAGCCCGGTGCTTGGGTTGGTCGGGCGGCAGGCGCATGAACAGGCGGCGGTACTGCCAGGACCCCTCGAGGTAGCGGGTGACCAGGATCGCGGTGTCGAACTCGGGTTGCAGCACCAGACCGGCCGGGCGCACCGCGGGAAGACCCATTTCCTCCAGCCTGCGCAGGACTTCGTATTCCTTGGCCGCGATCCGCGGGGGCATGTCCTTCACTGCCCAGAGCTGATCGTCGGCCTCGACGAACTTCACAAGGTGGCGGCTGGGCCCGACGGCGATATCGCGCAGCGGAACGTCAGGGACGATCCATTCCGACAACGGTCTGTCCCAAGGCAAGGCGAGAAGACCGGGAGTTGGTGCACGGAGCCGGAACTCGGGTGCGGGCATGCTTTACCCGGTGCCGCACATATCAGCCGATGCGCTCGCCGGTTTCCGGGTGGAACAGGTGCACCACGCCGTCAGCCTGCTTGCGCAGCCGTACGGTGTCGGCGAGCTTGGCCGGCGATCGCGGCAGCGACCGAGCCACCAGCGTCAGCCCCGGGCTGGCGTGGGTGTACAGGTAGGCCTCGCTGCCGAGGTCCTCGACCAGGTCGACGATCACCTCGATGCCCCCGGAATCGGAGAGCTCGAGTTGCTCCGGCCGGATCCCGGCGGTGACCTCGCTCAGGCCCGCATCGTGCAGCAGCGCCAACTGATCACGTTCCAGTTCGAGCGTCGAGTTTTCGCCGACCTTGACACCGTCGCTGGTGATCGGCGCCGTCATCAGGTTCATCGCGGGTGACCCGATGAACCCCGCCACAAAGGCATTCGCCGGACGGTCGTAAAGCTCGCTGGGCGAAGCGAACTGCTGCAACTTGCCGTTGCGCAGCACCGCGACCCGGTCACCCATCGTCATCGCCTCCACCTGATCGTGGGTGACATAGACGGTGGTGGTGCCCAGTCGGCGTTGCAGCGCGGCGATCTCGGTACGGGTCTGCACCCGCAGCTTGGCATCGAGGTTCGACAGCGGCTCGTCCATGCAGAACACCTGTGGCTCGCGCACGATCGCGCGCCCCATCGCCACGCGCTGTCGCTGACCACCGGAGAGCTTGGCCGGCTTGCGGTCCAGGAACTCGGTCAGGTCGAGCATCTTGGCGGCCTCTTCGACCTTCTTTCGGCGCTCGTCGGTGGAAACCCCGCGCAGCTTCAGCGCGAAGCCCATGTTCTCGGCGACGGTCTTGTTGGGGTACAGCGCGTAGTTCTGGAACACCATCGCGATGTCGCGGTCCTTGGACGGCACGCCGGTCATGTCCTTGCCGCCGATCTCGATGGCGCCCTCGTCGATGTCCTCGAGGCCTGCCAGCATCCGCAGCGCGGTGCTCTTGCCGGATCCGGACGGGCCGACCAGGACGACGAACTCACCATCTTGGATGTCAAGGTCGAGCGAATCGACCGCAAGCTTGTCGGAGCTCTCGTAGATGCAGGACGCGTTGCGATACGTGATAGCAGCCATTGTGGTTACCTTTCAGGGCTTTTGACGAAAGTTGGGGTTGGGGTTACTTGATTGCGCCGAAGGACAGGCCACGAACCAGCTTGTTCTGTGCGACCCAGCCCGCGATGATCACGGGTAGCGCGGCCATCGTCGCCGCCGCGCACAGCTTGGCCCAGTACAGGCCCTCGCCGGCGATGAACCCGACCATGAATACCGGCATGGTCTGCGCCTGGACGGCGGTGAGGTTGACCGCGAAGAAGAACTCGTTCCAGGCGAAGATCACGCATATCAGTGCGGTTGCCGCGATACCAGGGGATACCAGCGGCAGGATGACTTCGCGCACCGCGCGCCATGTGCTGGCGCCGTCCAGGCTGGCAGCCTCCAGCAGCTCGCCGGGCACCTCGAGGAAGAACGACCGCATCATCCACACCGCGATGGGCAGGTTCATCGAGGTGTAGAGGATGATGAGCGCCCAGATATTATCCAGCAAGCCGACATTGGAGACGATCACGTACAGCGGGATGATCGCAGCGACGACCGGCAGCATCTTGGTGCTCATGAAGAAGAACAGGGCGTCCTGAGTTTTGCGGACCGGTTTCAGCGACAGCGCGAACGCCGCAGGAACCCCGAGCGCCAGCACCAGTATGGTCGAGATCGCAGTCGCCATAAACGAATTCAGCAGGCCGGTCCCCACACCCTGGTCGAACACCGCCTTGAACTGGTCGAGCGTCGGCACGAAGAAGAACTTCGGCGGCGTGGTGTATGCGTCGACCTCCTGCTTGAACGCGGTGAGCACCATCCAGAACACCGGGAAGAAGAACCCCAGCCCGACGATCCAGGCCACCACGCCCCACGGATCGAACTTGCGGTGCTTGCGCTTGGACTTCTGAACCGGGGCGGCCGCGTCCGGCGTGGCCTTCGTGGTTGCGGGAGCAGTGGTACTCATCAGGCGGCCTCTTCCTTGCCGGTGAACGATTTGAAGATCAACCGCAGCGCGAAGCTGGCGATGATCATCGTGAAGATCACGACGACGACGCCCATGGCCGCGGCCTGGCCGATGTCGAATCCCAGGAATGCGCGTTGGTAGATGTAGAACGGCAGGTTCGCACTCGCCGTGCCCGGTCCGCCCTGGGTCATCATGTAGATCGCGTCGAAGGTGTTGACGAGGTAGATGGCACCGAGCACCGTTCCCAGTTCGATGAACCGCCGTAGGTGCGGGAGCGTCAACTCTCGGAAGAGCTGAAACGCTCCCGCACCGTCGACTCGGCCGGCCTCCAGGGTGTCGCGTGGCATCGACTGAAGGCCGGCGAGGATCAGCAGCATCATGAACGGGGTCCACTGCCACACCAGGTTGATCATCACCGACGTCAGCGGGAACCGGCTGACCCAGTCAACGCCCTCGACGCCGAACGGGGACAGGACCCAGTTCACTATGCCGAACACGGGATCGAGCATCGCGGTCTTCCACATCAGCGCTCCCGCAACGGGTGTCACCAAGAACGGCGTGATGAGAAGGGTGCGGATCAGGCCGCGGCCCAGGAACGCCCGGTCCAGCAGCAGCGCCAGTAGCAGCCCGAGCACCACCGAGATCAGCACGGTGCCGACGATGAGGATCACCGTGTTGATCGCGACCTGCCAGAACGTGCTGTCGCCGATGACGTCGATGTAGTTCTGCAGACCGACGAACTGACTCGAGCCCGGCCGCACCAGGTTCCAGGACAGCGTCGAGTAGTACAGCGTGAACAGGAACGGGATTTGGGTGACGACAATCATGAAGATCAGCGCCGGGAGCAGCGGTCCCCGTAGGCGCCACCCTTCAGCGCGGGAAACACCCGGGTCCTGCGCCTTCTTGATCCGCGCGACGTGCTCGGAGTCCTGCGCGGCGGCGCGTTCCTCCGCCGAGCCGGGAACGTCTTTGTTCAGGGTTGTCATGATTTCTCCTGATAGGTCCGACCAACGACTTCTGCATATTTCTGGGACTGCTCGAGCGCATCGGCCACCGACTTTTGGCCCGCGATGGCCGCGCTGATCTGCTGACTGACCCGCGTGCCCAGATCCTGGAATTCCGGAATCGCCAGGAATTGCACACCGGTGTAGGGCACCGGCTGAACCGTGGGCTTCTTGGGATCGGCGCCCTCGATCGACTCGAGCGTGATCGGCCCGTAGCTGGCACTGATGTCGCGGTACTGCGGAATCTGATATGTCGACAACCGGCTGCCGGGGGGCACCCGCTCCCAACCGAGTTCCTCGCCGACCAGCTTGATGTAGTCCTTGTTCGTCATCCACGAAATGAACTTCCAGGCGGCGTCCTTCTTGTCGCTGCTCGCCGGAATCCCCAGCGACCAGGTGTAGAGCCAGCCGGAGTTCGGCTTCTCGACCTTCGGGGCCAGGGCGTAGCCGACCTTGCCGGCCACCGTGGACGACTCCGGGCTTTCCACGGTGTTGACCGCCGAGGTCGCGTCGTACCACATCGCGACGCGGCCCTGAGAGAACTGGGTGGCGCATTCGCCGAATCCGCTTGTCGCCGCACCGGCTTCGCCGTACTTCTGCACCGTATCGACGTAGAACTGAACGGCCTTCTCCACCTCGGGGCTGGTCAGCTGAGCGTTCCAGTCCATGTCGTACCAGCGGCCGCCGAAGGTGTTGATCACGGTGTCCAGCGGGGCCAGCACCTCGCCCCAGCCGGGCTTGCCGCGCAGGCAGATGCCGACCATGTCGGGGCTGTCCAGCTTGGCGGCGGCGTCGGCGACCTGCTGCCAGGTGGGATCGTGCGGCATGGTGATGCCGGCCTGATCCAACAGGTCCTTGCGGTACATCAGGAACGACGACTCGC
>JAVRPG010000741.1:0-2751 GCA_032162325.1 Mycobacterium sp.
ATGTGCGCGACGCCAGTACCCAGGTGTCCTTGGAACCACCGCCCTGGCTGGAGTTCACCACCCGCGAGCCTTCGACCAGCGCCACCCGGGTCAGGCCGCCGGGCAGTACCCACACGTCGTCGCCGTCATTGACCGCGAACGGCCGCAGGTCGACGTAACGCGGGGTGAGGGTGTCGCCGATCTGCGTCGGGACCGTCGAAAGTTGCATCATCGGCTGCGCGATCCAGCCCCGCGGGTCGTCGCGGATGCTTTTGCTAATCGCGGCCAGCTCCTTGTTGGAGGCTTGCGGGCCGAAGACAATGCCGTAGCCACCCGAGCCCTCGACCGGCTTGATCACCAATTCGTCGACCCGGTCGAGCACTTCTTCGCGTTCCTCGTCCAACCAGCACCGGAAGGTGTCCACGTTGGCCAGCAGCGGCTTCTCCCCCAGGTAGTACTCGATGATGGTCGGAACGTAGGTGTAGACGAGTTTGTCGTCGCCCACCCCGTTGCCGACGGCGCTCGAGATCACGACGTTGCCCGCTCGGGCCGCGTTGAGCAGGCCGGCCACACCCAGCACCGAGTCGGGGCGGAATTGCATCGGGTCCAAATACGCGTCGTCGATACGCCGGTAGATGACGTCGACCTGACGTTCCCCTTCAGTCGTGCGCACGTACACCTGATTATCGCGGCAGAACAGGTCGCGACCTTCGACCAGCTCGACGCCCATCTGACGGGCCAGCAGCGAATGCTCGAAGTAAGCGGAGTTGTATACGCCCGGGGTCAGCACCACCACCGTGGGGTCGGCCTCGTTGGTGGCCGCGGAGTTGCGCAGTGCCCGCAACAGGTGCGCCGCGTAGTCGTCGACCGCGCGTACCCGGTGGGTGGCGAACAGGTTCGGGAAGACCCGCGCCATTGTGCGCCGGTTCTCCATCACATAGGACACCCCTGACGGCGAACGCAGGTTGTCCTCCAGAACGCGGAAGCTTCCCTTTTCGTCGCGGATCAGGTCGATGCCCGCAACATGGATGCGCACGCCATTGGGCGGCACGATTCCGGCGGCCTGGCGGTAGAAGTGCTCGCAGGAGGTCACCAGCCGACGCGGGATGACTCCGTCGTTCAGGATCTCCTGATCGCCGTAGACGTCGTCGAGGTAGCACTCGAGCGCCTTGACGCGCTGGGTGATGCCGCGCTCCAGCCGCGTCCACTCGGCGGCCGAGATCACCCGTGGGACCTGGTCCAGCGGAAACGGCCGCTCCTGGCCGGACAGCGAGAACGTGATGCCCTGATCGCTGAACGCCCGGCTCAGCGCCTCGGCGCGGGCGTCGAGGTCGGAGGCATCCGACGGGGCAAGCTCGGCGTAGATGCCCTTGTAAGGGCCACGGACGTTGCCCTGACCGTCGAACATCTCATCGAAGGCATCCCGGTAACTGCTCTCGGCGTTGTAGCCGTCGAAGATGCGCTCGTATGGCTGCGACTTGCTGCGCTGCTGTCGCCTGGTGTCGACGGGGACGGTTCGAAGGGCCACTGTGCCATGCTGCATCACAAATGCCATATCCGCAGGCCCATGCCTCTCCGCTTTGGGGGAATGCACCACGGACTGATAGCCTGAGCAGTCGCCGCTTACGCGTTGAGACGCTGCGGCAAACCGTGACACCACAAGCCGTTGAAGATTTACGAAGGAACTACGCGTGGCCAATATCAAGTCGCAGCAAAAGCGCAACCGCACCAACGAGCGCGCCCGACTGCGCAACAAGTCGGTGAAGTCGTCGCTTCGCACGGCGGTCCGCGCATTCCGCGAGGCCGCTGAGGCGGGCGAGAAGGACAAGGCCGCCGAACTGCTGGTCTCCACCAGCCGCAGGCTGGACAAGGCAGCCAGCAAAGGTGTGATCCACAAGAACCAGGCGGCCAACAAGAAATCGGCGCTGGCGCAGGCTCTCAACAAGCTCTGAGGAAAGTCACCCGGCTCTGACCAACCAGCCGGCTCTCCGCCGGGCCGTCCCGGCCCGCATCGTCACCCGGCGACCAGCTCGGCGACCTTTCGCACCGCTGCTTCCAGCGCATAGTCGGCATCGGCGGCGGCGCCCTTGACGTCGGCGTTCAGCGCCGCCACCAATCTCATCGCGGTAGCCACCATGTCGCGCGACCAGCGCCGGGCCTGTTTCTGCGCTTTCTGCACCCGCCAAGGCGGCATCCCCAGTTCGGCAGCCAGACGGTACGGGTCACCGGAGATCGACCCCACCCGCCCAATGGTGTGCACGGCCTCGGCCAACGCATCTGCCAACACCACGTGCGGCTCGCCGCGCATCATCGCCCAGCGCAGCGCCTCGGTGGCTCCCGCGACGTCGCCGGCCACCGCCTTGTCGGCGATGTCGAAGCCCTTCACCTCGGCCCTGCCACTGTGGTAACGCCGCACCGCGGCAACATCGACGCGCCCGCCCGTGTCGGCGACCAATTGTGAACAGGCCGAAGCGAGTTCGCGTACGTCGGAGCCGACAGCATCGAGCAGCGCGCTCAGCGTGTCGTCGTCGACCTTGACCTTCAGCGAGCGAAATTCCTTGTGGACGAAGTCCAGTCGTTCGCCGGCCTTGGTGATCCGCGCGCACGGATGTACCTGCGCGCCCAGCGCGCGCAGCTGACTGGCCAGCGCTTTGGCCCGCCCGCCACCTGAATGCACGACCACGAGCTCGGTGCCCGACAGGACGTCCGCGGCGGCATTGCCAATCAATTCGGCGGCTTCTTTACCGGCCTCACCGGCAGCTTCCAGCACGA
>JAVRPG010000742.1:0-2720 GCA_032162325.1 Mycobacterium sp.
GGACGTGTCGACCTGTGTCGGGACGTGTCACGATCCTGGGGGCGCACGCACCGCCGAGCTCCTGCCAATGGTTGGCGGCGAAACACCCCACCCCGGATACCACTCGCGAAACAGATCGTCGAGACGGATATCGAGCAATGCGCATCGCACCTGCAACAGGAGATGGGCCCCGACCGCTGACCACCGCATCGGCTGACGTTTGGTCATCCGCGCATTGACCAAGTGGTTCATTCCGGATTCGGCCGTCGCGGTCGAAATCCGCCGTCCCTCACGATGCATCTGACCATAGTTGAACAAGAGGTGCGCATTGCCGCGCAGGTAGCGCCGCAGGCCAACGAGGTGACGTCGAAAGCGTTGCAGTCGCTCGCCGTCCGCATCGCTCGCCGTCGAGGCCGCCGCTCGGATCAACCGACTCAGTTCTTCGGTGCGTCGCATCGCGTCACGTCCACGCCCATGCCATAACTGCCAGCGCAGCCGCGGCGTATCAGATTGGAGCGCACGACGCTGCTCCTGGTCGGGAATCAAGGACGCGACCCGGCCGAGCATCTGTTCGAGGGGGCGCAGTCGCATGCTGATGTGAAACCAGTCAAGTCGTTGGGTTGGTGGTCGTCCCGCGGCCTCTCGCACCACCGATTCGAGTCCGTCAGCGCTGTCGGCGATCACACCCAGGCTCGAGTCCGCCGTCACGCCGTCGTCATCAAGCGCCGACTTCATCATCGCGCTGGTCGCGCCGGTGGCTTCGGGCACCCACGCGAAATGGCCGCCCAGTTGTCCGTCGCGCTCGATCCGTCCCGCGATCACATTCAGATGACGTCCATACGCACCCGGAGCGGCACGGATCCACGTGCCGTCGATCGCGACCTGGACTTGACTCGCCGGCGCCGCGGCGGTGCGACCAGCGCTCTCCCATTCATACTCCTCAGGGTCGACCGCTCGGGTCTCGATTCGTTGACCGGTCGCCATTGTCAGCGCCGCACACTTTCATGGGAGATATCCGCGCGCCGCAGCGGGAGCAACGCGCGCATCAAGGTCGTGGCTCGCCGATACGGCATCCGGGCGCCCCACTTGGCGAGCAGATAGGCATACTCCGGCGTCGCACGCGTCGGCATGCCATCACCCAACGGCCACTCGATGCCCAGTCGGCCGCCGCGGCAGGTGCAGCGGTGATAGCGGCGACAGGACACCTCCACCTGCCCAAACGTGGTTCGCAAGCGTCGGCGGCGTCGATCCTTGATCCGCTTTCGGTGCTGGCAGTGTGGGCATGTCGCCCAGGCTGCTGCCTCAACATCCACCTGATCCGTGACGACGGCGCGTTGAATCACATTGAGCACTGTCTTGCTGTCCCGAAGCGTCAGGCCCACGTGCTCAGGACGCAGCGGCGTCTCTTGGCGTGTGATGGTGGCCAGGTCGGTTCGATGGAGCACCTGGCCTGACAGGCGGCATTCGATCGTGATGACCCATTCCATGGCCTTAATCTAGCGAAGGCCCAAATTTCGGCACAGGGGCAGTTTGGCGGGCCGAAACCGGTGACAGGAGCCCGGCGTGCTCAAGAACCCTGGGCCTTCAAGTTCGCCTTCGCCTTTGACCACCACTACCATACCTATCCAGCGACTTCGCTCAGCTTTCCGGGCTGAAGATCAGGCCGGAAGTTCGCAGCATGGCATTCTGCGAGCGTCAGTCAGGGTCCACAGAAGGGCCGAGGCTCAGTGTTTGCCGTTTTTTCCGCCTTCGCTCGATTAAGGCCAAGTCTGCCCACCGTTTACCGCCAGCAGCGCGGCATGCCTCAGAATGGGCCGACACGTTCGGCGGGATGCTCCTCTGTGAACAACCGCTCCGAGCCCCATCCTTATATGCATGAAGAAGGATTGGCACCCGGAGGAGTTGGCCCGGCATTGGTTGCTGTCCCCGGATGAGCACGATCTGCTCGGCGAGAGCGGCGGAGCCTCGCGGCTCAACTTCGCCATTCTGCTGAAGGCCTTTCAACTCGACGGGCGCTTCCCCGAGCAACGAGGCGACGTCGCCGAGAGCGTCATCGCGTTCCTCTCCAGACAGATTGGCGTGCCGCCGGAAGTCTATCTCGAGGAGGACTGGAGCGAGAGAACGCACCGACGCCAACGGGCGCAGGTGCGCGAACATTGCGGATTTCACGCCTTCCGGGGCGAGGACGAAGCCGCGTTCGTCGATTGGGTGAGCGAACGGGTCGTCTCCCCGAACCCGGAGGCGGAAGTCTTGAAGATCGTGGCCTATGGACACTTGCGCGCGCACCACGTGGAGCCACCCGGACCAGCCCGGCTCCGTCGGCTGCTGGACACGGCTGTGGCCCGCCGCACACAACGGCTGGTGGGCACCACCGCCGCACGTCTCCCGTCGCCGACCCGCGCGGCGCTGGACGCCCTTGTCGACACCGGCGCGTCCGAGAGCGACACCGATCAACTGCCCCTGTTTCCCGTGCGTTCTGAACTGGCCGCTGTCAAGGATGGCGCCGGCGCCGTGAAGGCGGAGACCGTACTGGAAGAGATCCACAAACTGAAGACGCTGCGCGCGCTCGATCTGCCGGAGCATCTGTTCCACGACGTGTCCGCCACACTCGTCGCCCACTACCGGCAACGTGCCGCGACGGAACCGCCGCGCGAGTTGCGGCGGCACCCGCCCGAGATGCGCTACACCCTGCTGGCCGCGCTCTGCTGGCAACGCCAGCGCGAGATCACCGACACCCTGGT
>JAVRPG010000743.1:0-3816 GCA_032162325.1 Mycobacterium sp.
CCGCTTCATCGATGATCGCTCGGGGGAGCTGGCTACATACATTCCGCAGCTCGGCCTGGCGGACTCGGACTGGTTCGGAATTTGCCTGGCCACCACCGACGGTCGCGTGTATGAGGTAGGCGACACGCGGGTGCCGTTCACGATCCAGTCGATGTCCAAGCCGTTCACCTACGGCTTGGCACTTCAGGACCAGGGCGCTGACGCGGTGGCAGCGAAGCTGGACGTCGAACCGTCGGGCGATGCGTTCAATTCGATCAGCCTGACGCCCGGGACCGGCCGGCCGCGTAACCCGATGATCAACGCGGGCGCGATCACCGCGACGTCCCTGGTTGCCGGAGAGGGCCAGGAACATCGCTTCGAGCGGATTCTCAGTACGTACTCGCGCTATGCCGGACGTCGGCTGGCGGTTGATGAGGACGTATTCCGCTCCGAGCGCGAGAGCGGTCACCGCAACCGTGCGATCGGCCACATGCTGCGCAGTTTTGAGGTCCTTGGCGATGATCCTGACAGAACCCTCGAGCTGTATTTCCGTCAATGCGCAGTCGCTGTGAACTGTCGCGACATGGGCATCATGGCGGCGACGCTGGCTAATGGTGGGCGCAATCCCGTAGACGGTGAGCGCGTCGTCGACGAGGAGCTCGTCCCGCGCGTCCTGAGCGTGATGACGACGTGCGGCATGTATGACGGCTCCGGGCGTTGGATCGACACGGTCGGACTGCCGGCCAAGAGCGGCGTGGCCGGCGGGATCTTCGCCGTGCTCCCCGGTCAGCTTGCCGTCTCGGTGTTCTCTCCGCCGCTGGATGAGTGCGGCAACAGCGTTCGCGGTGTCCTCGTGTGCCGAGCGCTGGCCGACGAGTTGCACCTGCACTCGTTGCGGGTGGCCCGCTCGGCGCGCGCGACGGTGCGCGCCAGTTACAACGTCGCCGACGTTCCCTCGCGCCGCCGCCGCACCGCAAGCCAGCAAGAGGCGCTCTGGAGGCTCGGCACACGCGTGCGCGTGTACGAGTTGCAGGGCGACTTGATGTTCGCCGGGGCGGAGCGCGTGGTGCGCTCAATCGTCGAGGCGGCCGACCGCGTCGACATTGCGGTACTCGATCTGCGCGCCGTCGACGGCATCGCTCCCGCGGCCGCACGGATGATCCTGGAGCTCCGCGAGATGCTGGTGGAGCGCGGACAGGAGCTGGCGCTCGTCGCGGCTCGCCCGGGGGCAGGTCCGGCGACCGCTGGCGACCTGCCGCTCGAGGGACTCCCGAGCTTCGAAGATGCTGACGCCGCCCGCGAGTGGTGCGAGGACCGCATTCTGGGCGACTCTGAGCTCTCGGATACCGAATTGGGGGCCGTCGAGCTGGCGGGACACGCGCTCTGTCGCGGCGTTGACCCCGAGGGACTCGCGACCCTGCGGTCGCTGCTGACCGAACGGCGGTTGCCAGCCGGGTCGATGATCTTCCGCGCCGACGACGCGGCACAGGAGATCTTCCTGCTCCTTAAGGGCGAGGTGGCCGTGTCGATCCGAATGGACGACGGTTCGGCACGTCGCCTGGCCACGCTGCCCCCGGGCAGCACGTTCGGCGAATTGGCCGTCCTCGGCGAGGCAACTCGCACCGCAGACGTCATGGCGCAGACCGACGTCACGCTGATGGCGCTGGACGCGGCCAGGTTCCACGTGCTCGAGCAGTCTCAGCCGGCTCTCAAAGCCCGACTGCTGCAGAACATGCTCGCCGGCGCGTACGAGGCGGTGACTCGCATGTCCCGCGAAGTCAGCGCGCTGCAACGCAACCACTGACACCGCTGAGGGCAGATATGTGCGTGCCTGCACAGATCTGGGACGCTTTCCTGTGTACTATGTGCCACGGGCAGGACCCTTTTACCGGGGTTCCGGGGCTACGACACCAGGAGACCGATATGCGTCGCATCGTTGGGGCACGACGAGACCAGGCGGCAGCATGCCTGCATCCTGGAACGCGGCGACGGAGAGTTGCGATCGGTGCTCTCGCCTCGGTGGCGATGCTTGCGATACCAGCAGTCACCGGAACCGCTACCGCGGGCGATCATCATTCCAGCACGCCGCTTACGCCGCCGGTGATAACCGGATCACCGCTGGTCGGAGCCACGCTGACGGCGCAACCCGGGTCATTCGTCATCGACGATGACGCGACCAGCGCGACCTTCCAGTACCAGTGGTTGCGCTGCGATGCCTCAGGCGCCGCCTGCTCTCCGATCCCCGACGCCACGGCCTCGTCCTACGGCGTGACGAGCGCCGACATCGGCGCGACGCTGCGCGTGCAAACGGTGCAGGCCAGCGATGACGACGACGATGTCTCGCCACCCTTGCTTTCAGCTGCGACGGCCGTCGTCCCGGCGCCGGTCTTGCCGCCTGGCAACACCACCGCACCGGCGATCGCGGTGCAGGGGCTCGGGATCTCCAACGCGGTGATCCAGGGAGCGCCCCAGGTGCACAACTCACTCATCGCCACAACCGGAACGTGGTCCGGCACGCCGCCGATCACCTTCACCTACCAGTGGCTCCGCTGCGACGCGGCGGGCAACGCTTGTGTGGTCATCCCCGGCGCCACCGGACGGAACTACCGCCCGAGGAGTGCTGACGTCGGGCACACACTCCGCGTCGTGGTAACGGCCAGCAACGGGGCGGGCTCGGTCAGCGCCAAGTCAACGCCCACGAAACCGGTGACGCTGGTTCCGGTGCTGCACAAATCCGAGCTGGTGCGTTCGCTGGGCGGCTCGGTCCGCGTGCGGATGCCGGGGGGCAACCAGTTCATCTCCCTGCACGGTCAGAAGCTGATTCCCGATGGCTCCGCAGTCGACACCACCGCTGGCACGGTGCAGCTAACCGTCGCCGCGGACGCCCACGGCCACACCTCGACCGCAAGTTTGCGCGGCGCGAGCGTCACCGTCAAGCAGCGGGCCGGAGGGCGGCCGATCACCGACCTGCATCTCGTCGGCTTGCCCACGGGTTGCCCAAAGAACGCCGACATCGTCCGCGCTCGTCGCCGGAGGCCGCTCTGGGTGCACGACCGGGGAGGGCGCTTCAGCACCAAGGGCCATTACGCGTCCGCGATCGTGCGGGGCACGACATGGGAGACGACTGAGCTCTGCGCCGGCACGCTGGTGGCGGTCATCGACGGGGAGGTCAGCGTCCGCGATCTCGTCAAGCACCGGACCGTGCTGGTCACCGCGGGCCACCAGTATCTCGCGCGCGCGCCGAAGCCGGCCGACCCGGGTATCTGAGAAAGCCGCGGCTCAGGACGTCAAGCTCGCAGCCGGGCCTTCTGTGGCCGCGGCTGAGGTGGGACCTTGATCGTTACCTGACTCCGCGGAACCGGGCACCGTCCACAGCTCGACGGGGCGACTGCTGCCACGCAGCACGGTCTCCTGAACGAACAACACGCCGGATGGCTCCTGCGTGAAGCTCTGCCGGGTCTCGCCCGAGAACAGCAGAATGTACGGCGTCTGATTCGTCTCGCCCACGATCCGTGAGGCGAGATTTGTGGTGTCGCCAATCGTGGTGTACTCGAGCCGGCGCTCGCACCCGACCTGGCCTGAGATGACGGTGCCGCTGTTGAGTCCGATGCCCATACGGAAGTCCGACTCGGCTCCCAGCGAGCGAGCGACCGCATTGAAGCGCGGCAGGCGCGTGTTGATCATGTCGAGTGCCGCGGCGAGCGCCCTGTCGGCATGGTCGGGTTGCTCCAGAGGGGCGCCGAACACAGCCAGGATGCCGTCTCCCATGTAGGCGACGAGCGTGCCCCCGGCCCCCATGATCGCGTCGCTCATCTCGTCCAGGTAGGCGTTGACGAC
>JAVRPG010000744.1:0-6312 GCA_032162325.1 Mycobacterium sp.
GGACTCGACTTCGTTCCGTACCCATGCGAAGGTCTCGGCGACCTTTGTGTCGCTGACGTGTTCGCGTGGCTTCACGTCCACCAGCACAGGGTTCATGTCGGTGAGGAAAAGGTAGTCCGGAATGTGGCTACGGACAACGTCTTGGACCTCGCTTTTGATTAGGAATGGCTGCGCCACAATGAATCTGACAGACCGGTCGAAGTCGGCCATCAGGAGGCGACTCAGCTCCAGGCGTGATTCGTAGATGACGTGTGCAGACATGGTCGCAGACCAGTAACTGCCCGAGTAGTGGCGTTGGCCGTAGTACCACCGAAATGTTCTGAACGGCAAGGCGGATCGCAGCAAGTCGTGAGTCGCGCGGTGTGCCGGTACTTCGACGACGTCGCCGTCTTGAATTCGGATCTTCAGCGACGTGGCTGGATTGTATGATTTTGGAAGACCTGATTCAGATATCTCCATGAGCGTTCACTCCATTTGGGGAGGTTCCCCAATGAGGGTGAGCCCGTGTGTTCGCCTGTGGCCACATTGGATTGCAGATTGCAACCTACGTGAAATCGAATCTTGACGTTTCGTGAGCGATTGCAGCCGACAAGCGAAGCACTCATGCCGAGTTTGGCGCAGAGCGCAACACTCACCACGAGCCCTCTCGAACTCTGCTAAGAGTTCGACACTGAGGGGCCGACCGGCGCACAGGTGGAGTCTCGGCCGGTCCTACTAGTCGAGTGTCGAGCCGGAAAATCTCATCTGATGACCAATTGGCCAAACACTGGCCAAGTCAAATGAGAAATGGACATCTAATTTGAGAACCTACACTTCTTCGCTACGCCTTGGCCATGTTGGTAAAGCGCGACAGGTGCAGCTGATGCGCGACGGTGATGGTCTTGGTCGGGCCATTGCGGTGCTTGCCGAGAATCAGATCCGCTTCGCCGCCGCGCGGGTCGTCCCGTTCGAACGCGTCCGGCCGGTGTAGCAGAATGACCATGTCCGAGTCCTGTTCCAGTGAATTATGTAGGCTAACTAAATTCGCCACGAAATTGTGTGTGCCGCTTACGGTTCCGTCGTAGACATCGTGCTCACCGATGCTGCTGATCTCGACTATTCTGTCCCAGAACACATCGCTGGTCGCCAGAGCGTGGATTTCGTGGTCATCGAGGACCTCAGCCACGCGATGCAACTTTGGCCGGCCTGGCGCGAATCTCCACCTCGACTCGCCGAACGTCGTACCGACCGCGGCACCCAGCTCACCGTGTGTCATTTCCTTGCTTGCCAACACTTCTCGGACACTCGCCCATACTTCTTTGGGTACAGTGTCTGACCCCGGGCGGCGCATCCTCGACTCCAGCTTGGAAAGAACCTGCCGCGCGGACTCACCCCGCGAGCCGTGCACACCAACGTTACGAAGGAACCTGCTCTGATTTTCACCGCGGTCGACGTACAAGTGCCAACAATCTCGGTAACCAGACTTCGACGTACGGGTGATTTTGGCGGCGACCCCAAGACGCAGTAGCAACTGCAAAATGTCATCGACAAGTCGACGACTTGTCGAAGCGTAGTAAATCTTTGCTTGACCGGCGACGGGCTCCCAGTGCACTGAACCGTCGGTTGCCCACAGGTGTCGTAGGAACAGCGCCACTTGATCGTTGGGCAACGCGAAAACTTGCTGAGGAACAAACTTCTCATGGCTGCGCCGACCGAACAACCCATGGCCGTCCAGCCATTTGGCGATCGGATTACGTTTCCCGTGCGTCAGGTGATATGGCGCCGGCAGTCGCAGCGTCGTGACTCGTGCGGCTGGATATTCGTCACGCAGGGCGGTCACACCGAAGTGCGCGGCCGAGATCGCAACTGCGGCCAGATTCGCCTCATCGATGCTGGCGTAGCGGATCGGCTGGTTCTTCACGCACGACCCGTCACCGATCATGTGC
Source organism: Mycobacterium sp. (assembly GCA_032162325.1). Classification (GTDB taxonomy): domain Bacteria; phylum Actinomycetota; class Actinomycetes; order Mycobacteriales; family Mycobacteriaceae; genus Mycobacterium. Next base: position 1,926 of record JAVRPG010000744.1, read on the forward strand.
GCCAGCAGGATGACCTCGGAATCGGCCATGCGCTGTGTGCCGACCGGTTCCGGCACCCGCCGCGGCACAGCGACTCGGTCGCCAACCTTCAACTCGTCCAACGGAGTCCATCCATTGAGGGTCATGAAGGGGTGATTTCTCGTGGCCTCTACTTCCCGTCCCGAGGCAAGCCGGACCTTGAATACTTCCTTGCGCCCACTCGGGAAAACGTCGGTCATCGGCCGGGCAACCATGCGCTTGCGGTCGTCCAGCGACCACACCAGCGGCCGCTCGCCGGTGCGCATCAGCTCGCCGAACGTCACCTCCGCGCCGTTGTCCGCCCGCAGAATTCGAGTATTCGCCGTCAGGCAGCCCGATTCACGAAGGTCAGAGAGCATTGGCTTCTTATCGGTTCTTTGCTCTGGGCCGCGATTGAGCTGGCTGATCGCGACAACAGGAACGTCAAGCTCCTTGGCCATCAGCTTGATGCTGCGCGAGAAATCCGACACTTCCTGCTGGCGCGACTCGTACTTCTTACCGGACGTCATCAGCTGTAGGTAGTCGACCACGATCAGCTTGAGGCCCGCCTTCTGGCTGAGCCGACGTGCCTTCGCGCGGATTTCCATCATGGTCAGGTTCGGCGAGTCGTCGATATACAGAGGGGCTTCGCTGATTTCGCTCATCCGTCGGGCCAGGCGCGTCCAGTCGTCGTCGCTCATCCGGCCTGAGCGCATATCGGTCAGCTTGATCTTCGCCTCGGCCGACAGCAGCCGCATCACGATCTCGGATTTGCTCATCTCCAGGCTGAAGATGACGCTGGCCATCTGGTGCTTGATCGAGCATGACCGGAGGAAGTCGAGACCCAACGTCGAGTTGTGCGTTGGCACCATCCCCCGGCCGGCCAGATACAGGTGCGCGCCGTTGTCGACCTGCACACAACGCACCGGAACGCTGCGGACCCGGCGCACTGCGTCGATCTGCAACACCGGCGCCATCAACGTCGTGGTGCCGCGCCCCGAGTACCGCGCCATCGAACCCGCCGCCGCAATCGTGTCCATGCCGCAACGGAGTTCTGCGGTGGTCCTGATCCCGTAGCCGGTCGGCCATTGATGCGACGCATCCGCGACGATGCCCGTCCCATCCGAGAACTCGACCTCATAACACGGCCGGCCCAGCATGATGTCCGTCGCGGCAACCACCCGCGTCGGTTCGCCATCGGCGCCCAACAGCAGATCCCCGACCGCAACGTCACCCATGGTCGTCCAGCCCGTTGGCGTCGGCAGCGGCGTATCCACCTTCAGCGCCTTCCCGACGCCAGGCCGGGCCGCGATGATGATCATCTGGCCGGGATGCAGGCCGTTGGTCACCTCGTCGAGCTCGACGAAACCGGTCGGCACGCCGCGCGCCAGGCCGCCGTTGGACGCGATCGCGTCGATCTCATCCATGGTCGGCTGCAGGAGGTCTTCCAGCGCCACGAAGTCCTCGGACGTGCGTCCCTCAGTGACGTCGTAGATCTCGGCCTGGGCCCGGTCCACGATCTCGGTCACGTCCGCGCCCTCGGCGCCGGCGTAGCCGTACTGCACGACGCGCGTGCCAGCCTCCACCAGCCTGCGCAGCAACGCCTTCTCCGCGACGATGCCCGCGTAGAAGCCGGCGTTGGCGGCCGTCGGCACCGTCGAAATGAGCGTGTGTAGATACGGCGCCCCGCCGATCCGCCGCAGCAGGCTCCGGCGATCCAACTCGGCGGCCACCGTCACCGCATCCGCCGGCTCGCCCCGGCCGTACAGATCGAGGATCGCGTCGTAGACGTTCTGATGCGCGGGCCGGTAGAAGTCGCCGGGACGCAGCCGCTCAAGCACGTCGGCGATGGCGTCCTTGCTCAGCAACATGCCGCCCAACACCGACATCTCGGCCGCGTTGTCCTGTGGAGGTTGGCGACCGAAGTCCTCACTGGGTGTCGGGACATCGATACCCGAATGGCCGAGGTCATCTACGACAGCCACGCAGCGTCCCACCTCCCCTCGCTCAAGTCGAACGTATGTTCGTAACGCTGTCCCGAGCGTAAATCAGACCACCGACATCCGCCACCCTCGCGAACCGCAAATCTCCCTCGCGACGGCCAACGCTAGACGTTGCTGGAAGCGGGTCCAAACGACCCTGTTGATGAACTTGTGTATGGAATGTGGATATCCGTGGGCAGCTATGTTGAGGCGCTGGGGAGAACCTGTGGAGTAACGACTTTGTTCGGTGCATCCCCGCAGATAAGCGCACCACAACCTACGTGCATATCTGTGGATGGCAATTCCCTCGGCGTGTCGGCCGGGGTTGCGATCTCGGGCGTGTTGTGTTTCGCGCAAGCGCCAACGAGGTTAACAGCTCGTTAGCTTCGCTGCGACCCGAATATGGCGCTAAGTTCGCCAGTGGGTACAGCAACGACCGGGCGAAGGTCGATCATGGTCTTCACCCGGTCGAATTGGGCTGAGGTAATTACACTGCGACTACGTTGACGGACACCGAAGCGTCCACGTCCGGGTGCAACCGCACCGCGATCGGGTGGGTGCCGATCGACCTGATGTGGGCCTTGGGCAGTTGGACCGTCCGCTTGTCAAGATTCGGTCCGCCGGCCTTCTTGATCGCTGCGACGACGTCAGCGGACGTCACCGAACCGAACAGCTTGCCGGTGTCCGCCGCCGCCTTCACGGGCAGGTCCACCACGCCGAGACCTTCGATCGCATGCTTGAGCTCGTTAGCGTGCTCGAGACCCTTCACGCCCTTGATCTCGCGAGCCCGACGGATCTCCTCGGCCTGGCGCTCGGCACCGCGCGACGCCACGATCGCGAGCCCGCGCGGCAGCAGGAAGTTACGGCCGTAGCCGTCCTTGACCTCGACGATGTCGCCGGACGAACCCAGGTGGTCCACCTCGGCAGTAAGAATCAGTTTCATCTCTACGTCTTTCTTGGTTTGACGCTGCTGGCTAGCGCGTCGACGAACTGAACGGCAGCAGCGCCACCTCACGGGCGTTCTTCACCGCGATCGCAATGTCGCGCTGGTGCTGCACACAGTTGCCGGTGACTCGGCGGGCACGGATCTTGCCTCGCTCGCTGATGTAGGTCCGCAGCAGCGCAGTGTCCTTGTAATCAATCGGCTGCCCCTTCTTGGAGCAGAACACGCATTTGCGGGTCTTGATCGGCTTCTCGGGAGCCGGGCGTCGTTTGGTGGCCTTGGCCATGTGTCTATCTCTTTCTGAAGTTTCTAATTAGTTGTGGTCAGAAGGGCGGTTCGTCATCGCCGCCGGAGAACGATCCCGATGCCGGGGCGCTGCCCCACGGGTCGTCCTGCTTGGCCTCGGCGCCGCCGTCGGAAGGGGCGCCGCCGCTGCGGGAACCGCCGCCCCCACTGCCGAATCCGCCGCCTCCGCCACCGCTGCGGCTCGCCTTGTTCACCTTGGCGGTCGCGTAGCGCAACGACGGGCCGATCTCGTCGACCTCGAGCTCGACGACGGTGCGCTTTTCGCCCTCACGCGTCTCGTAGGACCGCTGCTTGAGCCGGCCCTGGACGATCACCCGCGAGCCACGGGTGAGGCTTTCGGCAACGTTCTCGGCGGCCTCACGCCAGATGCTGCACCGCATGAACAGCGCGTCGCCGTCCTTCCACTCATTGCTCTGACGGTCGAAGGTCCGCGGCGTCGAAGCGACTGTGAAGTTGGCGACGGCCGCCCCGGACGGGGTGAACCGCAGTTCCGGATCGGCGGTCAGATTTCCGACGACGGTGATGATGGTGTCACCAGCCACGAGATCCTCCTGGGCATTGGTTGTCTGCTTTTCGCGTAAGCGCTCATCGCTGCGGCATGCTGCGCGCGAGCCTACGCAAGGCGAACGACAGGCAGCAGACGTTCCGGCTTAGTGCTTGTCCGTGCGCAGAACCTTGGTCCGCAAGACGGACTCGTTCAGGCTGAGCTGACGGTCGAGCTCTGACACCGTGGCCGGCGCGGCCTTCACGTCAACCACCGCGTAAATGCCTTCGGCATGCTTGGCGATCTCGTAGGCCAGCCGGCGCTTACCCCAGATGTCGATCTTGTCGACGGTGCCGCCGTCCTTGCGGACAACGTTGAGGAACGTCTCCAGCGACGGAGCAACGGTGCGCTCGTCGAGAGTGGGGTCGAGAATGACCATGATTTCGTATGGACGCATAAGGAACCCATCACCTCCTGTGGTCATGTGCGGCCACGGTCGTTCCGTGGCAAGAGGGTCGCCTGCGTCGGCAACCGGCCCAGGCTACAGGAGAAACCCCTGGTCAGGAAAATCGCGCCTGCCTCGGCCTCGGCTCACGAGCGCGGCTAGGACCGGCTAGGACAGATCCTTGAAGGTCATGACGAATCCGACCGCCGCGGTGAGGACCGCCAGCACAC
>JAVRPG010000745.1:0-8530 GCA_032162325.1 Mycobacterium sp.
CATGAGTGATCCAGAGCCGCAATGATTTCTGTCCGAAGCGCTTGGCGTCCGGGCTGATCCGTGCGTGGCTCTGGTATGTCGATGACCGCCCGCAAGGGTTGGCCGACGCGGCCCAGGACGGCGACGCGGTCGCCGAGGACCAGCGCCTCGTCGACGTCATGGGTGACGAACACGATCGTCGTCGGGTGGGCGCGCCAGGTGTCGATGAGCAGCCGCTGCATGGCAGCGCGGGTCTGGGTGTCGAGTGCGGCGAAGGGCTCGTCCATCATCACCGCCCGCGGCGCGCCTGCCAGCCCACGGGCGAGTTGCACACGCTGACGCATGCCACCCGACAGACTCTTCGGTAGATAGTCGGCGAACCCGCTGAGCCCCACTTCGTCGATCCAGTGCTCGGCTCGCTGGCGTCGCCCGGCGCGCGGTCCACCGCGCAACTGCAGCGCCAGCTCGATGTTGGACCGCACTGTGCGCCAAGGCAATAACGCGCTGTCCTGAAACACCATCCCGCGGTCACGCGAGGTCGTGGTGACCTCATGCCCGTCGGCCAGCACCCGGCCGGAGTCGGGTCGCAGCAGACCGGCCAGTGCGCGCAGCACGGTCGATTTGCCGCAGCCGGATGGGCCGGTGAGCACCAGGATCTCGCCCGGCTCCACCGTCAGGCTCAACCCGTCGACAACCGGCGCTCCGGTGTAGGACAGCCGCACATCGTCGAGTTCCAGGCGCGTCCCGACCGCCACCGCGGTCGTCATCGCGCGTTCTCCTCACCGCGGGGCAGCCACCGCGTTGCGCGCCGGCCAATCAGTTCAATGGCCGCGGCGGTCGCGAAGCCGAGCACGCCGATCGTGATGATGCCGACGAACACATCGGGATAGTTGAGCACCGTGTACGCCTGCCAGGTGCGGTAGCCGACACCAAGGCGCCCCGAGATCATTTCGGCTGAGACCACGCAGATCCACGCCACCCCCATACCGACCGACAGCCCGCCGAACAGGCCGGGAAGTATGCCGGGCAACACGACGCGGCGCAGCACATCCCAACTGTTGCCGCCGAACGTGCGGACCGAATCCTCCCAGATGGTCGGCAGGGCGCGCACGGCGTGGCGGGTGCTGACCATGATCGGGAAGTAGGCGGCGAGGAAGGTGATGAACACGATCCCGGCCTCGTCGGTCGGGAACAGCAGGATCGCCACCGGAACCATCGCGATCGCCGGTATGGGCCTTGCCAATTCGGTCAGCGGACCGAACACGTCGGACAACACCGCCGACCGGGCCAGCATGATGCCGGTGATCACGCCGACCGCCGCGGCCAGCCCGAAACCGGTCAGGATGCGGATCAGCGACTGCCCGAGGTCAAGCCAGTATTCACCGGTGCCAAGACGATTCGCAAGGGCCGACGCGATCTCGGTAACGGTGGGCAGCGTATCGAACCGCAGCCAGGCCCGGACATGGTTGGCCGTGAGTAGCTGCCAGAGTCCGACCGCGGCGAGAACCGACGCCGCCCGCAACAGCCGCCGACCCCACGGCGAGACCGGCCGCGGCCGCCGGACCGCCGATCGCGCCGTCACGGGCGACTCGAGAACGGTGACGACGGCGGGATCCGCGGTGCTGTTTATGCTCCTCGCGTCCGCGGTCGTCATACCGCACCGCTCAGGGCCTGCTGGTAGTCCACCGCCGAGCTGCCGGGGTGAGCCGCGATGAACCGCTGTGCGCCTGCCTGCGTTCCAAAGGGCAGATAGTTCTGCCCGTCACGCACCCACGCCGACTTGTCGGCGAACCACCGGGTGCCCAGCTCGGCGTCGGGAACGTACGCGGCGCGGACCTTCGCACCCTTGGCGGTGGCATCGCGAACCGCCTTCAGCAGGCAGGTCGGGGTGGCCGCCGGCTGGGTGCTGTCGGATCCGTCCAGCCACAGTTCGCTGGCACGGGCCGGATCGTTCACAGGGCCGTTGCACACCGGGTCGGTGCCACCGAGCACGGACGGGTTCGCCGTCGCGGCCACGGCCTTGCCATAGTCCTGGTTCCGAGCCGCGAATGCCGCGCGCAACGGGGCGTCCTGGACGAAGCCGGCGACGTCGAGGTCGGCGAAGTCGCCGATCGACTTCAGGTACGGCACATCACCTTTCAGCGCTTCGACCAGCGACGGTTTGAGCGTCGTATCGAACGATGTGCCACCCGGGCCGTTGTAGAGGTAGACGACCTCCTGCGCCAATCCGGCCGACTCGGCGACGATGCGCGCCGCTTCGAGCGGCTTGGAATTGAGGAAATCGGTGGCGTCGAGCTGGGCCTGAAGGAACGCGTCGAGTAATTCCGGGTGTTCGGCCGCGTACGCCCGTCGGACGACAACACCGTGCAGCGTCGGATAATTCAGCTCGGCGCCGTCGTAGAGCAGCTTGCCCTTGCCGTGGAAGACCAGTAGTCCCGGCCACGCCACGAACTGCGAAAGTGCCTGAACCTGACCGGACTCCAGTGCAGACGCGCCGACCTGCGGCTGCTGGTTGAGGACCTCGACACCCGTGCTGGGATTGATCCCGGCCTTCGACAGCGCCTGAACCAGCATGCCGTGGCCCGCCGAACCGACGCTGGCGGACACCTTCTGGCCTGCCAGGTCGGTCAGCTTCTGCGCCGGCGAATTGGGTGCCACCACAACCATGTTCAGCGCGCCCTTGGGGTTGTATCCCGTGACGGAGACGATCTCGGTGCGGGCGCGTTCGTTGGCCTGCGTCTTGGAGCCGTTGATCAACATCGGGTAGTCGCCCATCGAGCCGATGTCGATCTTTTCGGCGACCATCTGAGCGGTGATCGGCGCGCCGGTGTCATAGTCCTGCCAGGTCACGTTGTACTTGGTGCCGGTGCGTGTGGTGATGTTGTTGAGCCGGCGCTCCAAATAGCCCTGTGCCTTGAGCAACGTGCCGGCCGTCACGGTGTTGATCGTCTTCGACTGGTAGCCGATGACGACGTTGACGACATTGCCGGACGAGTTCGTCGCGGAGTCCAGCGAGCAGCCGCTGGCGGCGATGGTAAGCCCGGCGGCGAAAGCGGCAAGGTGGATCAGTCGTTTCTTCACGTGGCGTCCTCAGCGGATCAAGTAGGGCATGTTGACGGTGACGGCGCCGGTGGGGCAGCGGGCGGCGCAGGGCCCGCAGTACCAACACTCGTCGACATGCATGTAGGCCTTGCCGTTGTCCGGGTTGATCGCCAGCGAGTCGAGCGGACAGATGTCCACGCACAGCGTGCAGCCTTCGATGCACAGGGACTCGTCGATCGTCACCGGCACATCGGCCCGGTGATTGACCAGCGTCATGTCTCACTCCTAATCAGGCTGCCGCGCATGGTGATTCGGTCACCGCGCATCCGGATGTATTCGAGGTCGACGGGCCTGCCGTCGTCGAGGCTGGTGAGCCGCTCCAGCATCAGCAGCGCCGCGCCGTCTGGCACCTGCAGCGTCGCCGCCGAGTGCGGGTCGGCCGAAACCGCCTCCAGCGCAAGCGTCGCCGAACCGAGCCGCTGCCCGCTGACCTGCTCGATGAGCGCGAATACGTCATTGGTTTCCAGCGGGTGCCGCAGCACCTCGGCGCCGATGTCGGGTGCCAGGTATGTCAGGTCCAGGGACAGCGGCAGCTCGCCGAGGTAGCGCAGGCGTTCGATGAAGACCACCTGTTCGCCCGGTTCGAGGCCGAGTCGACGCGCGACGGCGGGCGGAGCGGCCAGATGCAGCACCGCCCTGACCTCGTTGCGCACCTCCCCGTAGTCCTTGAACGTCTCCTTCAGGCCGACCAGGGCGTCGAGACCGTGGTCGAACTTGCGGACCGCAACGTGGGTGCCGACCTTTCTTCCGCGGTCGATCAACCCGTCGGTCTTGAGCACGGCGAGGGCTTCGCGGATGGTGTTGCGGGAGACGAAGAATTCCGCGGCAAGCGCCTGCTCGGTGGGCAGTCCGTTGTCGTATACGCCGGCGTGAATCTGGTGCCGCAGCACGTCGGCGACCTGACGCGCACGGTCCGCGCGGGGCCGCCGGATCGGCGTCGGTTCGGGTGACGACACGTGACACACGCTAAGAGCCACGCGGGTGGCCCGCAGCCTCGTGAAATCTACGTCGGCGCAGGTTAACTGATTTCGCCGCCAGGGATCGGTCGCTACCAGGCGAAAGACTGCGAGGGCGCCGCTATTGCGCCACCTGGGCCGGGCGAAGAATTTACAATCGCGCTGAGCGGAAGTGTCGCTACGAGCCGACCGCCACCCGCCGAAACGGTATTCCAGCAGGAAAAGTCCGAGGCATTGTCAAGCGGCACAGCAACCTCCAAAATCATCGGATGTTGCATTGACCGTATGAATCCGCCCGAGTAGATGCCTGCTGGAATGCAGTTTCGGCGGACCTAAGACCCGAGGTTGGCGACCGTGTACGTCAGTGGATACGTATCGGATTGCTGGCGGCCGGGCCCGATCACCCTCAGCGGCGGCGGCACACCCTGCGCCTCGGTGGCCGCGCCGAGCTGTACCGGATCGACAGCGCCCGCGAGCCAGTACGATACGAATTGAGCGAGAACGGCAGGCTGTTCGACGTCGTGATCTCCGGTCCGTCGGAAAGCTGGAAATGCAGATGCGGCCCGCTGGAGTTTCCGGTATTGCCGAGCTTGCCAATTACGTGGCCCTTCTTGACCTCGTCGCCGGTCTTGACTGTGATGCTGCCCGGCTGCAGATGCGCATAGACGGCCCATACGCCGGGCGAGATCTGAAGAGACACATGGTTTCCGCTGTAGTCCCGTGGCCCGCGAAGTCCGGTCACCGGAGCGTTCGGCGTCTGTTCTCCCATCCCGTCGAACGCAGCGGACACCGAACCGTCGGCGACGGCGAGCACGTCGGCGCCGAAGCCGTACCACTGCTCGTTTCGGCTGCCGTCGCCATCGAACAACTTCCCGTCACGCAGCTGCACCCAATCGATGGCGAATTCCTCGAACTTTTTGATGCTGTTGCCATCCACCGCGATTCGGGAGGTTCGGTGTGGCGACTCGGGCACACAGCAGGAGTTGGCGTTGAGCCAGGCCTGACCCTTCAGCGGGGGCGAGATCGCGACGGGAGCGCGCAAGTCGACGTCGAGTTCCGGGCCGACGATGTCGCGGGTTCCCACGATTGACCCGAGCTCAGACGTGCCCGGCCGATAGCTGATTCGGTGGTTGAGCCGGTCGGGCACATGGTCCGGTGGCACCACGACGTCGATCACGGTGCCGAGCGCCCCGCTGGGCGGCACCACGGCCGTAGGTGGCCCGGTAAACGCCGGCGTGGTGAACTTTGCGACCTGATCGCCGTCGAGCTTCAACAGGGATGCGCCGTCGGGTGCGAGCACTTCGATCGAGGTCACCGTGACCGGCGCGTTGAACATGCTCTGCACGATCAGGTCGTACTCGAGGTGGGTCCTGCCGTCGCTGCCGAAGAGCCGAATCGGCGAGTTGACGGCCGACACCGTCAGCGCCGTCGTCGTCATCTGCTCCTGCGGCTGCGGCGCCACCGGTGACGGCGACGATGCCGGCGCGGGTTACGAACTCGAGCACGCGGTCAGGGCGGCGACGCACACGGCGACGCCGGATCGCACTACTGCATGCACCGCGACAGCACTCGGCCGAACTGCAGAAGGCGTTGCATCTGGGCCAGACCGCCTTCGTCGACCGACTTGAAGTAGCGGAACGACTCACAGTAAATGTCGGTTTCGGTGGCCGACTTCTGCCTTGAGCGGGTGATCAATTGCGTGTACATCCGCAGCCGTACCTCGGAGAGCCTGCGGGTGTCGTCCCCCAGCACGTCGTACTCGGTGGTCAGCACGTGGTCGGTGATCGTCGACAGCAGGATCGTCCTCACCGACGCGTTGAGCACCCGGCGCTCCCGGTCCCCGGCGGTGGACAGCTCGTCGTCGGCGCGCCACATGATCAGCCGGTGCCCGTCGGTCAGAACAACCTCCTGCCACACCGCCTCGCCCCACGGCTCGTCGCTGGAACCGCGCGACATGATGAACGACTTGATGGTGGGAAGGTCGACGACCGAACGCAGTTGGTCCAGCGCCAGGTCCGGGTCACGCAGATATACCTTGGCGGCCTCCTCCACGCTGGAGTACGGCGCCCAGTCCTGCGGAGTGCCCATCAGGGCCGAACGCGGGTGCGGCGGCTCACGGTCTTCATAGAACCATGAACCACCGCCGGTCGCGACGTTCGCCCTATGTGTGCCGGCTGTCAGGTCGGGTCCGATGTCCCGCGCACCGCCGCTGCTGCCGCCCGGATCTGTGGCGTCACCAGCATGACCTGGCCCAGCACACCATTGACGAAACCCGGTGAGTCATCGGTGGACAACTGCTTGGCCAGCTCCACGGCCTCGTCGACGGCGACCGGTTCGGGGACGTCGTCGGCGTGCAGCAGCTCCCACACAGCGACCCGCAGGATCGCACGATCGACGGCCGGCAGCCTGTCCAGCGTCCAGCCCTGCAGATGAGCCGAGATGAGGTCGTCGATATGCGCGGCGTTCTCGGTCACACCGCGTGCCACCGTCACCGTATACGGATTGAGCGTCGCGACGTCGGATTCCTTCTCCGCCAAGGCATTTCGGCCTTCCGCGACTTCGGAGGCGGTGATCCCCCGCGCCTCGGCCTCGAACAGCAGGTCGACGGCGCGTTTGCGGGCCTGGTGCCGCCCACGATCGCCTCGACGATCAGGCATTCACCCGGCCCAGGTAGCTACCGTCGCGCGAGTCCACTTTCAGCTTGTCACCTGTGTTGATGAACAGCGGCACGTTGATCGTGGCGCCGGTCTCCAGAGTGGCCGGCTTGGTGCCTGCGCTGGACCGGTCGCCTTGCAAGCCGGGTTCGGTGTGGGTCACCACGAGTTCGACGGTCACCGGCAGCTCGAGGTACAGCGGGGCGCTGTCGTGGAAGGCCACCTGCACCGGCATGCTCTCCAACAAGTAGTTGGCGGCTTCGCCGACCAGGGAATCGGGCAAGTGGTGCTGCTCGTAGTCCTCACTGTCCATGAACACGAAATCCGACCCGTCGCGGTACAGGTAGGTAGCGTCGCGCCGGTCGACGGTCGCGGTCTCGACCTTCACCCCGGCGTTGTAGGTCTTGTCGACGACCTTGCCGGACAGCACGTTCTTCAGCTTGGTCCGCACGAAGGCCGGGCCCTTGCCGGGCTTGACGTGCTGGAACTCGGTGATCTGCCACAGCTGGCCGTCGATCTGCAGGACGAGCCCGTTCTTGAAGTCGGCGGTCGTTGCCACGTTCGGTCGTTCTCCTAGAGGATCGCCAGTTCTTTGGGGAACCGGGTGAGCAAGTCGGGGGCCTTGTCGCACACGACCAGCGTGTCCTCGATTCGGACGCCGCCGTGGTCGGGCAGATAGACACCTGGCTCGACGGTGACCGCAGAGCCAGCAAGCAGTGTACCGGCGGCCGACGCGCTGATTCCCGGCGCTTCGTGGATCTGCAGCCCGACACCGTGGCCGAGCCCGTGGCTGAAGTTGTCGGCGTAGCCGGCGTTGGCGATGACCTGCCGCGACGCGCCGTCAACATCCTTGAGCGTGACGCCAGGCGCGAGCGCATCCCGGCCCGCTTGTTGTGCTGCCGCGACAAGCTCATAGATGTCGAGCTGCCATTGCGCGGCCAGCGCCAGCACAAAGGTGCGGGTCATGTCGGAGTGGTAGCCGCACACCAGCGCGCCGAAGTCGATCTTGACGAAGTCGCCAGCCGCCAGCACCGCATCGGTCGGCCGGTGGTGCGGGATCGCCGAGTTGGCCCCGGCCGCCACGATGGTCTCAAAGGACACGCCGTCGGCGCCGTGGTCGAGCATCAGCGACTCGAGCTCGCGGCCCACCTCCTTCTCCGTGCGGCCTGCGCGCAGCCCACCGCGCTCGACGAGGTCGGTGAGCGCAGCGTCGGCTGCCTCGCATGCCAACCGCAGCAGCGCGATCTCGCCGGCGTCCTTGACCTCGCGCAGCGCCTCCACCGTTCCGGCGGCGCGAACCAGCTCGGTGGAGTCACCGGCGGCCTTGCGCAGTGCGGCGAGTCCGTCGACGGTCACGATGTGGCTTTCAAAGCCCAATCGGCGCACCCCATTCTCGGCGGCACGCCCGGCCAGATGCGGCCCACACGCCCGCTCGATGACGATCTCGGCGTCGGGGGCCTGCTGCGCGGCCTGGGTGCGATAGCGCCCGTCGGTGGCCAGCACCGGCGTTTCGCTGTCGGCGCGGACCAGCAGCGCCGCGTTCGAACCCGTGAAGCCGGACAGATAACGCACGTTGACCAGGTCCGATACCAGCATGGCGTCGAGTTCCGCATCGGCCAGCCGCTGCCGAAGCCGGTCCCGGCGCTGGGAAATAGTCACGGTCGTCGACGCTACTCGCTAAGGTGTGGCCCCATGAGTAAGTGGTTACTGCGCGGACTGGTGTTCGCGGCCCTGATGGTGATCGTCCGGTTACTGCAGGGGGCGATGATCAACGCGTGGGAGACCAAGGCCGGTTTGATCAGCATCGTGCTGATCGTGCTCTTCGCGGTCGCGGTGTTC
>JAVRPG010000746.1:0-9298 GCA_032162325.1 Mycobacterium sp.
ACCAGGCCGTCGTGTGAAGATCGCCGCGCCTGCAACCGTCGTGCGCGCCCGCCGGCGGTGATGTCGACGAGCGTCGCGCGGCCGGGCATTCTTCATCCCGAATGCTGGCGAGTTGGTGAACGCTAGACACGGTCGCACGGCCGGTCAAGGCGGCAGGGTCTTTTCGGGTCGGGTGCGCTCGGCATGTCGATCTTAGATAAATTTTTCAGATGAAGTGCATCGAATATATGCGCTGTACAGATGTGGTGAGCCGCTGAATCATGGATCCAACGAGCGAGTCTGTCTGAGCAGTGGAGGTTGGGATGTCGAGCCAAGAGATCGAGGTTCTCGTCGTCGGCGCGGGACAAGCCGGGATCGCGATGAGCGAGCATCTCGGTTTACACGGCGTGCCGCACCTCGTCGTGGAGCGCGACCGCATCGCCGAGCGATGGCGTTCATGGCGGTGGGACTCCCTGGTGGCAAACGGGCCCGCGTGGCATGACCGATTTCCGGGTCAGGAGTTCAACATCGACCCCGATGCGTTCGCCGCGAAGGAACAGGTCGCGGATTATTTCGTCGCCTACGCGGAGAAGATCGACGCACCGATCCGTACCGGCGTCGAGGTGACGTCGGTACGGAAGAACAACGGCCGACCGGGTTTCCGTGTGGATACCTCGGACGGAACCATCGACGCACGCTATGTCGTGGCCGCAACGGGAGCGTTCCAGAAGCCGATCATCCCGCCGGTCGTACCCGAGGGCGCCGGAATCCATCAGATCCACTCCAGCTCGTACCACAATCCGCAGCAGCTGCCCGACGGCGCCGTCCTCGTTGTCGGGGCCGGATCGTCGGGGGTGCAGATCGCGGACGAACTGCAGCAGTCGGGCCGCCAGGTCTACCTCGCGGTCGGACCACATGACCGGCCGCCGCGCAGCTACCGCGGCCGCGACTTCTGCTGGTGGCTCGGAGTTCTCGGCAAGTGGGAAATGTCGGCGCCGCCGCGCGGCGCCGAGCATGTGACCATCGCCGTCAGCGGAGCGCACGGCGGAGAGACGGTCAACTTCCGGGCGCTGGCCTCCAGCGGCATCACTCTGCTGGGGCTGGCAGGTTCGTTCGACGACGGCGTCATGCGGTTCGCGCCCGATCTTCGCGACAACATCGCCAACGGTGACGCGAACTACCTGTCCATGCTCGACGAGGCGGACGATTTCATCGCCCACAACGGTCTGGACCTGCCCGAGGAGCCGCGGGCCCGCAACCTCGGTCCCGATCCGGACTGCATGACCAATCCGATCCTCGAACTCGATCTGGCCGCCGCCGGCATCACTTCGATCATCTGGGCGGTCGGCTTCGCTTTCGACTACGGCTGGCTGCAGGTCGACGCGTTCGACGAGAACGGCAAGCCGAATCACCAGCGCGGCGTGTCTTCGGAGCCCGGCGTCTATTTCCTGGGGCTCCCGTGGCAGTCCCGACGCGGATCGAGCTTCATCTGGGGCGTGTGGCATGACGCCAAGTACATCGCGGACCAGATCGCGATCCAGCGCAGTTACCTGGCCTACCAGGCCCCCGAGCCATCCGAGACTAGGGCATTTCTTCCAATACGTCTGCCCGCCAACCGCTTCAGAAAGGGAACGCTGGTCATGGGAACAACCCACACGCGGATCCGGCCCTTCAACACCAAGGACACCTACCCCGAACAGAACCTCGACAACGACCTGTGCCAGGCGGTCGTCGCGGGCGGAGTGGTCTACCTGCGTGGGCAGATCGGCCAGGATCTCGACACCCGGGAATCGGTGGGCATCGGCGACGTCGCGGCGCAAACCGAGAAGGCGATGAGCAACATCGCGATGCTCCTCGACGAGGCAGGCAGCTCGCTGCGCGACATCGTCAAGGTCATCGTGTATCTCACCGACATCCGGTACCGCGCAACTGTGTACCGGATCATGGGCCGCTGGCTCAAATGCGTCTACCCGGTCTCGACCGGGTTGGTCGTCGAGGCACTCGCCCGCCCCGAGTGGCTGGTCGAGATCGACGCCACCGCAGTCATCAGCGAGTCGACGGACACCGACAAGTGACGTTCTCCCTCGTTGCACGGGACCCGGCCGCGGGCGCATTCGGCATCGTGATCTGTTCGTCGAGCCCCGCGGTCGCGTCGCGCTGCGCACACGCCCGGGCGACCGTCGGTGTGGTCGCATCGCAGAACGTCACCAACCCGGCGCTCGGCCCGGGCGTGCTCGACGCTCTCGCCGGCGGCTCCGACGCCGCCGGGGCACTCAAAGCCGCACTGGCACGCGAACAATTCCCGGACTACCGGCAACTGACCGTCGTCGACATCCGCGGCAACACCGCGGTGCACTCCGGGCCACACAGCCTCGGCGTGCACACCCACGCCCAGGGTGATCAAGCCGTGGCCGCGGGCAATCTCCTCCAAGACGAGCGGGTGATATCCGAGCTGCTGGCCGGCTACGCCGACAGCGCCTCGGCCGCCTTCGAAGAGCGCCTGCTCGACGGCCTGCGGGCGGCACTGGCCGCCGGTGGTGAAGCAGGCCCGGTGCACTCCGCGGGTCTGCTTGTGGTGGAGGATGTTCCGTGGCCGGTGACCGACCTGCGGGTCGACTACGCCGACGATCCGGTGGGCGATCTGGCCGAGCTCTGGCAACTGTGGAAGCCGCAGAAACAAGACTATCGGGTGCGTGGCGTCGACCCCACCCGTGCGCCGTCCTACGGCGTGCCGGGGGACCAGTGACCACCATTGACAACGTGACAGCCGCCGGTGTGGCCGCAGCCCACCCGCAGCTGATCGAACTGTCCCGCGACCTCTACGAGCACCCCGAAACCGCATGGGAAGAGGTGCGATCGGCACGACGGGTCGCCGGCGCGCTCTCGGACAGCGGGTTTCATGTCACCGAACACTACTGCGGCCTCGACACCGCGTTCGCCGCGCAGATCGGCAGCGGCGACCTGCACATCGCGCTGTGTGCCGAATATGATGCCCTGCCCGGCCTTGGGCACGCGTGCGGCCACAACCTGATCTCCGCAATCACAGTGGGGGCGGCCCTCGCCCTGGCTCCCGTCGTCGACGATCTCGGTCTGACCCTGACGGTGATCGGCACGCCGGCCGAAGAGGGCGGGGGCGGCAAGATCGAGCTACTCGAACGCGATGGATTCAAGGGACAGCACGCTGCCGCGATGGTCCACCCCGGCCCTGTCGACGTGGCCCGGGCACGACCATTTGCCGCGTCGCACAGTCACATCGAATACACGGGAAAGTCGGCACACGCCGCCGCCTACCCGGAACGAGGCGTCAACGCGGCCGACGCGTTCACCATCGCACAGGTGGCGATCGGACTGCTGCGTCAGCAACTGCCGTCCTCGGTGCGCGTGCACGGAATGATGACACGCGGCGGGGAGGCACCCAACGCCATCGCCGAACACACCGAAGGACGTTGGTACGTGCGGGCCGAGATGCTTACCGAACTGGCCGAGGTCGAGCCCCGGGTCATGCGCTGCTTTCAAGCGGGCGCACTGGCTTCCGGCGCCGAGCTCACGGTCACACCGGAGTCCAAACCGTACGCCGAATTCCGCACTGACGACGAACTTCTCGCGTGCTACGAGCGACGGGCCACCGCGGCAGGCCGGACCTTCACCTCGGGACCGGACGCCATGATGGCGCGGGCGTCCACCGACATGGGCAACGTCTCCCAGGTACTTCCAGCGATTCACCCGTACATCGGCATCGACTCGCTGCCTGCGGTCAATCACCAACCCGAGTTCGCCGCCGCCACCATCACCGCCGCGGCCGAAACGGCCATCGCACAAGGAGCCCTCGCCCTGGCAGGCACCGTCGTCGACGCCGCCTCCCAAACGCACATCCGTCACCGGCTGCTCACCGCAGTACGCAGCGCCGAGTGATGGCACCATCAGCCGGCGTCCGGATCGAGCATGACCTGCTCGGTGATCGGGAGGTTCCTGCCGATGTCTACTACGGTGTACACACGGCGCGCGCGCTGGAGAACTTCCCCATCAGCGGCGTGCCCATCTCGCGTCATGGCGACCTTGTGGTGGCGCTCGCATCGGTGAAACAGGCCGCCGCAGAAGCCAATCAGCAACTCGGGCAACTCGACACCGAGATCACCGAGGCGATCATCGCGGCCTGCATCGAGATCCGCGGCGGTTCGCTGCACGACCAGTTCGTCGTCGACCAGATCCAAGGCGGCGCTGGAACGTCGACCAACATGAACGCCAACGAGGTGGTCGCCAATCGCGCCCTGGAGATCCTCGGCCACAGTCGCGGCTCCTATCACGTCATTCACCCACTCGAGCACGTCAACCTCGGGCAGAGCACCAACGACGTCTACCCGACCGCCGTGAAAGTCGCCCTCGGGATCGCTTCCCACGCCCTCGAGCACGCGCTGCGTGAACTTGTCGAGCGCTGCGCAGCCAAGGCGCTCGAGTTCGCCGACATGCTCAAGCTCGGACGAACCCAGCTGCAAGATGCTGTGCCGATGACACTCGGCCAGGAATTCGGTGCCTTCGCGGTGACCATCGGGGAGGACGCCGACCGGCTCAGCGAAGCATCGATACTGATCGCCGAGATCAACCTGGGCGGCACCGCCATCGGTACCGGACTCAACGCGCACCCGGCGTACGCAGCGCTTGTGTGCGATCGACTCCGCTACATCGCCGGGCTGCCACTGACCACCGCTGGAAAGCTCATCGAGGCCACCTCAGACGTCGGCGCTTTCGTACAGCTATCCGGTGTCACCAAACGAACGGCGGTGAAGCTGTCGAAGATCTGCAACGACCTGCGGCTGCTGTCCTCGGGCCCATGTGCCGGCTTCGGCGAGATCAACCTCCCGCCCGTACAGGCCGGCTCCAGCATCATGCCGGGAAAGGTGAACCCCGTCATCCCGGAAGTCGTCAATCAGGTCGCCTTCGAAGTGGTGGGAAACGACCTCACCATCACCATGGCCGCCGAAGCGGGACAACTGCAACTCAACGCGTTCGAGCCGATCATCGCCCGCGCCCTGCTGTCGTCACTCAACCACCTCACGGCCGCGGTAAACGTGTTGGGCGACCGCTGCATTCGGGGCATCACCGCCAACCCCGACCGCATGCGCGACGCTGTCCTCGGATCACCCAGCATCGCCACCGCACTCAACCCGCTGCTCGGCTACGAGGCCGCCACCGCCCTTGTCGCGGAAGCGATCGCCACCGGCACCTCCATACCGGAACTGATTCGACGCTCCGCGCTCGTCGACGACGCAGTCCTCGCCCGCGTGCTCAGCCCCGAAAACCTCTGCCGGCCCAACGATCCCAGAGCTACCGAGGGCTAGTGTGATCAGCGAAGATGGAGCGGGCGGCCGCGGCGACCGCACGCGCCCGCGCTGTGGTACGCACTGACTGCAATCGGGCCAATACGATCGGGAGGCCCGGGAGGTCGTCGCGGATGGCGACGACGGCCACCGCGCCTCCGTCGTAGGTCTCATGGTGGGCAGGCATCTGGTTGAGGATCGAGAACCCATGCCCGCGGGCAACCAGGCCGCGAACCGTCTCGTAGTTGGCCGTGCGGTGCCGGATATTCGGCGTCACACCGGCTTTGGCAAGCATCGCCTCGAAGTAGTCCCGACTGTCGGGAAGGTCGAGCAATACCATCGGTTCGTCGGCGAGGTCGGTCAACCGGATGGTTTTCCGCTTGGCCAACCGATGTCCCGGCGGCAGTAGCACATAGGGTGCCGCGACACCCAGGTACTCGGCGTCGACGCCGGCGCCGAGAGCGAGGTCGTAGGTGATGGCCAGTTCGGCCGTCCCGTTGCGCAGCACGGTGCGGACCTCGTCGGCCGACGTCTCGATGACCTCGACCTCGAGATCGGGATGGCGCTCGCCGAGGTCGGACAGCAGACGCGGCAGCACAAATGGTGTCAGCGTGATGAAACACGCGAGCCTCACCGTTCCGTGCACCTGGTCGACGCGGCCGCTCGCGCCGTCGAGCACCTCGTCGAGATGGGCCAGCAAGGCGCGGGTATCCCGCAGCATCTCCTCGCCGGCCGCAGTCAGGGCCAGGCCGCGCGCCCGGTGCCGGATGAACAACTGCGTGCCGATCTGCTGCTCGAGTTGGCCGACAGCGGCCGAGACCGCCGACTGTGCGATGTGCAACTCGTCGGCGGCCTTGGTCATCGAGGAATACGTTGCGGCCTTAACGAAGTACCGCAGCTGGGTGAGCGTGACGTCGGGACGTCGGCGCATGCTGGTACTCCCTTCCGCGTCGGGGGGTTTCAGCATTACAGCTGCGTGGCCCGCTTTCCAGCGATCGAGTCGGTCGTGTCCGCAAGCGACGCGATGTCGGGACGTTCGGCCCGCACCGGCCGGGCGCGCACGTAGCCCACCGCGCCGAGGACGCCCAGTACCGCCAAGGTGCCCACGGTGAAACAGACCTTGCGGCATCGGCAGGAGCTGCGCGCACTGACAATTGCTGCCATTTGCCCCCAATTGTGGCATTACACCGGGCAATCGAGACCCAATCACGACGATGTCCGCGCATGTATTGCGCCGACCGATGAACTGGCAGCACAGCTTCTGGAGAGGCACGGTCGGAGATCCCATAGATGCCCTGGATCGACAGAAACAAAGCTGCAGGGTAGACCCCTCGTCCACCAGTGCCTGTATTGATCTCTTGGGGCACAGGCGAATTCGACGCGAATCCTATCGGGAATGCGATCGTGTTCGCGCTCAGGGTGAACTGCGGGCGCACGACGCCGAGACGGTGCCCGAGGGATCGTGGTGTCGTCGTAGCCGTTGGCGGACGGCCTATTTCAGGGCCGACACTTGGCCAACCGGTTCCGTCGGTCCTCGGTGCTGGTCGCCGTGCGTGGGCCCGGACCTGCCGTGCATCTGATTTTCCGATACAAGTCAGCAAAAACATCTGCTTGCTATCTGGCGACTGGCGTCAGACCATCGAGTGGACTGCGTCACATCCGGAGGAACGACCATGCCAAACCAGTCCGTTGTCGAGAAGCACACGATCGGCTACGTGCCACCGGGCGACCGCCACGGCAAGGTGCGAGATCTGTTCACGCTGTGGTTCGGGACCAACATCGCGCCCCTTCCCGTCGTTACCGGAGCCGCTGGTGTCACGGTGTTCGGCCTCGACCTCTTCTGGTGCATCGTCGCCATCATCGTGGGCCATCTCGTGGGTGGCGTGTTCATGGCGCTGCACTCCGCTCAGGGCCCGCAGATGGGCATCCCGCAGATGATCCAGAGCCGCGGCCAGTTCGGCTCGTACGGCGCGCTCATTATCGTCGTGATCGCCGCCGTCATGTACCTGGCATTCTTCGCCTCCAACATCGTGTTGGCCGGCCAGTCGCTACACGGGATCATCGAGACGGTGCCCGTCTCCGTCGGCATCATTCTCGGGGCGCTCGGCTCCGGTCTGATCTGCGTGATTGGCTACCGTTTCATCCACACGCTCAACAAGATCGGCGCCTGGGTCCTAGGCGTCGGCATCGTCGTTGCGATCGGTGCAATCTTCGCGCGAGGTGTGCCCGCGACCTTCTGGAGCCAGGGCGACTACACCACAGCCGGCTTCCTGGCCACCGTGTCGCTAGGCGCCCTTTGGCAGATCGCCTTCGCGCCCTACGTGTCGGACTATTCGCGGTATCTGCCCGCCAACGTCGGCGTCCGCGCAACCTTCACCGCCACGTACCTGGGCTGCACCCTGGGCTCGATCCTGCCGTTCGCGTTCGGCGCCGTCGTGGCACTCGCCATGACACCCGGCGGGGACGTGATGGCCGGGGTCCGCGAAACGACCGGGGCGCTCGGCCCGATGTTGCTGGTGCTCTTCCTGATGTCGGTGATCAGCCACAACGCACTGAACCTGTACGGCACGGTGCTATCGCTGATCACCTGCGTGCAGACCTTCGTGGCCCGGTGGATCCCCGCCGCACGCACCCGCATCGTGCTCTCTGCCGCGGTGATGGTCGTGTCGGCGTACTTCGCCATCGGTGTCTCCGGCAACTTCATCTCACACTTCGTCGACATTGTGTTGGCACTGCTTGTCGTGCTCGTGCCGTGGACCGCGATCAACCTGATCGACTTCTACCTAATCCACCGCGGCAACTACGACCTGGACTCGATCTTCGCGCCCGACGGTGGCATCTACGGCCGCTTCAACAACAATGCGATCGTGGCCTACGTGATCGGCATCCTGGTGCAGATCCCGTTCATGAACACCCCGCTCTACACCGGTCCCGTCGCGGGCCTCCTCGGCGGCGCGGATCTGAGCTGGATCATCGGCCTGGTGGCTACCGGTCCGATCTACTACGCGCTGGCCCGCCGGACAATCCTCGCCCCAAGCGAGCTTCAGCCGGTCGACGCGTGACCGCATCCCGACAGCGACCAGCTTCGGATGAAGCCTGCGGCCAGCAGGTGCCCCTCATCAGGCGTCCACGATCTCGAGCCCAGCCGCCGGTCGCTAATCTCGGAAGCGGGGGTGCGTTACTGAGATTCTCGGCGCCGCTGCAGATTTGGATTCATCGGCACCCCCGGGTGCTAAAGCTCGAATTGCCCGCGAGATCCTTCGCAATCCCCATGAGTGCCCCGGCGATCTTGTTCAACGTGCCGCTGAAAAGGCCGGCGCCAGATTGGCGTCGCAGACGGTGGCACTCGCCGCAACTGCCAGAGCCGACAATTGGTTTGAGTAATTGCGCGACCGTTACGCCGGTGCAATGTATCGATCGGCTTCACGGAAAGCTGCGACGACCCTTGCGCCGAAGGCGCTAGTTTCATCGGCCGCCCGCTCTCGGCGCGGATGAGAACTTTGTTGTGGATGCGCTTGGTACAGCGCCACCGCGGCATCCACGGGCTTGGTCGAAACTGGTGTGCCCTTGGTTGAGTCCGCCTCGTCGATGAGCGTCTGGCAGTTCATCATGGTTGTTATAGGGGCAGGTGCGTTAGATGTTTGATGAGTCGAATCGTTGATCCCGAATTCGACTGCCAAACCCCAGTCATGGCTTCCAACAAAGGCCCACCGTCACCACCACCGGGCTGTCCGGTGATCCCGCCGGCCCGGTCAGCAGGCCTGGAGGAAGGTGATCACCGCCAGGACGCGGCGGTGATCGTCGTCGGTCTCGGGGAGGGTCAGTTTCGTCAGGATGCTGCGCACGTGCTTTTCGACTGTGCCGTCGGTAACCCACAGCCGGCGGGCGATGCCGGCGTTGGAGCGTCCCTCCGCCATCAGCGCGAGCACCTCCAGCTCCCGTGAGCTGAGCACGTCGAGGGGATCGTCGCGGTGGCGGGCCGACACCAGTTCTTGCACCAGCGC
>JAVRPG010000747.1:0-3088 GCA_032162325.1 Mycobacterium sp.
TCCGGCCCGTCGCCGTTGCCGACCTCCTCGCCGTTGTAGAGCATCGGCGCGTTGTCCTTCTCGCCCTCGCCGATCACCACGACGCCGCGCATCGACACCGTGTTGACCAGCTCACGCATCGCGTCGACGGCGGCGCCGTCGCCACCCTCCTTGTCACCGCGGCCGACCCACCGGCCCGCGGCCATCGCGCCTGCTTCGGTGACGCGCACGAGTTCAAGGGCGAGGTTGCGATCAGGGGCTTCACCACGCGATGGGCTCATGCGCCCGATTCTCCCACTAGCCGGTCGCCGTTTGGGACCTGGGATACTGGCGCCCATGACCACCGAGCCCCTGCCGGCACCCAAGCCGGCGAAGCCGCGGTTGCTGCAGGACGGCCGGGACATGTTCTGGTCGATCGCCCCGCTGGTGATCGCCTGCATCGTGCTGGCAGGGGTGCTGGGCATGTGCTCGTTCGCGCCGAACGGGCCGGGCAAGGGACCGACGCCGTCCTACGACGCTCCCGCCGCGCTGCAGGCCGACGCTGACGCCCTGAAGATCCCCATCCGGCTGCCGGGGCTGTCCGAGGGCTGGCAGTCCAACTCCGGCAGCCGCAAGGGCATCGATGGCGGCCGCACCGATCCGTCCTCGGGCCAGCAGGCGCGCGCCGTCAGCTCGACCGTCGGCTATCTGACACCCAGCGGGATGTACCTGAGCCTGACACAGAGCAACGCCGACGAGGACAAGCTGGTGGCGTCCATCAATGCCGACCTCTATCCGACAGGGACCCAGGACGTCGACGGCGTGAAGTGGGTGGTGTACGAGGGCGGCGCGAGCGACGGTAAGCCGGCCGAGCCGGTGTGGACCACTCGGCTGACGGGCCCGACGGGGCCCGCGCAGATTGCGCTAACGGGTGCCGCCGGTACGGATGAGTACCGTATGCTGGCCGAGGCGACGCAGACCCAGTCGCCGCTGCCCGCCAAATAGAAGACGGAGACGGCATGACCGCGCCGGAAGCAGACCTGACCGGATGGACCGCCTCGCCGTTTTCGGCGGCGGGCTACACCTACGACGTCTATCGCAAGGGCGAAGGTCCCGGTGTGGTGCTGATTCCCGAGATGCCGGGCATCCATCCCGGCGTGCTGGCGCTGGGTAACCACTTGGTGGACAACGGCTTCACGGTGGCCTGCCCGTCGCTGTACGGCACGCCGGGCGCACCGGGCGTCAGGCCGGGAATGGTGCCGATCATGCTGCGCGGTTGCGTGGCAAAGGAATTCGCGGCGTTTGCGACCAATGCAGACCGGCCGGTCGCCCATTACCTGCGCGCGCTGGCCCGCGACCTCAACGAGAAGACGCCGGGCAAGGGTGTCGGTGTGATCGGGGAGTGTTGGAGCGGAGGCTTCGCGTTGGCGGCGGCTGTGGACGATGCCGTGTTGGCGCCGGTGGTGAGCCAGCCGTCGTTGCCGATAGGGCTGACGCCGAAGCAGAAACGCGATCCCGGTCTCTCCGAAGCCGAGCTGAAGATCATCGAACAGCGAGCCGCCAACGAGGGACTCTGCGCGATGGGTCTGCGGTTCAGCGAAGACCCCGTGTCGCCTTCCGCACGCTTCAAGACGCTGAAGGACCGTCTCGGCGACGCGTTCGAGGTCATCGAGATCGACTCGAAGAAGGGCAATGAGCACGGCTTCGGCAAGATGGCCCACTCGGTGTTGACCTTGGAGGTCCGTGAGGTGGAAGGCCACCCCGCCTACGAGGCGCGCAAGCGCGTCGTCGAATTCCTCACCGCGCGTCTGAGCGCGAATTAGGCAGATGGGCGGCTGTCCTTAGGTCCAGCTGCAGCGGGCTTGTTCTTGCCGCCGCGACGGGCGAACCAGCCGAGAAGCCCACGCCGCTTTGGCTTTTCGTCGTCCTCGGGCTGAGCCATGGGGACGTCCTTGTATACTGCCAGGTAGACGCTGATGGTGGTGACGATGACGATCATCAACACTGGACCGATGACTATGCCCCAGGCGCCGAACATGGCGATGCCGGCGAATACGGCAAGCAGCATCAGCGCCGAGTCGAGGCGGGCTGCCCGCGGCACCAGGATCGGCCGCAGGAAGTTATCGATGTTCGTCACCACGATCAGGTGGAAGAGGATTACGAACACACCGCCGAAAACGTTGCCGAACAGGATCATTCCGATCCCGAACGGGATCGTCACGATGCCACTGCCGAGCGGAATCACCGACAGCGCCGACAGCAGAACCGCGAAAAGGAAGAAACCCTGGTGGAAACCGGCGATGTAGATCGAGGCTGCGCCCGCGACACCCTGACAGACGGCGATGACGAACTGCCCCATGACGGTGCCCTTCACCATCGCGCCCATCTTCGCCATGTAGAGGTCGGTGACGTCCTCGCCCAGCGGGTTGAGTTGGCGGATGATCGTCAGCAGGCTGTCGCGGTTCACCAAGAGCGAGATGAACACGTACAGGAACAGGATCGCGGCCGTTATGCCGCCGAACACGCCGCCCGCGGCCCCTTGCAGGAGGCCAAGGAGCCAGTGGCCGACGTTCTGCGCGACGGAGGTCATCGCGCTCCGGAGCGAGTCCGGGGTAACTGTCACGTCGATGAACGGCACCCGGTGCAACACGTCGTTGACGAAGCGCAGCGCCTGATCGCCGAGGGCCGACAGGTCGGTTCGACCGACCCAGTCGGCCACTCTCTCGACCATGTTGGTGATCTGAACGACGGCGAGGAACACGAACAGGCCCAGAGGCACAGCCACAGCTCCCATCGCCGCCAACAGGGTCAGCGTCGCCGACAACCCGGTGCCGATCCGCCTGTTGAGCCGATTGAACAGCGGCGTGAACAGGTAGGCCACCACCGCGGCCACCACGATGAGAATGAAGTAACCACGCAGGAAATAGGCGCCGAACAGGATGGCGATGACGGTCGCGACCGCCAGCGCACGCTTCTGTGTCAGCGTGAACTCGGTATCCATTGCGGCCACTGGCATACCGTAGCCAGGTTGCGTCGCCGGAACTCCGATTCGGTCAGCGAATCTGTGAACCGGCCGCGGCCTGACTGGCGCGTTGGCGTTTGATGAAGCCGATCGACATGCGATGCATCA
>JAVRPG010000748.1:0-3443 GCA_032162325.1 Mycobacterium sp.
GATGTGGTGCATTCGATGGATATCGCGTCGGTCGTTGGTGCCGAGCGGTTGCGCGAGATCATGACCGACCTGTTCAACCGCTCCGCGTTGATCGTGCATTACCGCGGCGGCACGGTCGTCAAGTTCACCGGCGACGGCATCATGGCGCTGTTCGGCGCGCCGGCAGCCTTGGAGGACCACGCATTACGCGCGTGCCTGGCAGCCCTGGGGATTCAGCAGGAGGCCCAGCGCCTGGCCGCCGAGGTTCACCGCCGCGACTGTGTCGATCTGCAGCTGCGCGTCGGATTGGACTCGGGCCAGGTGGTCACCGGTGAGATCGGCTCGAGTCCAACGAATTACACCGCGATCGGTGAGCAGGTGGGGATGTCTCAGCGGATGGAATCCGTCGCGCCGCCGGGCGGGGTGATGCTCAGCGCGTCCACCGCACGGCTGGTCGAGCCAACCGCGGTGCTCGGTGCACCGGAGATGGTGCATTTCAAGGGCGTCAACGAACTGATGCCCGCACGTCGGCTGCTTGCGATGTCGGCGCAGCCGGGCCGGATCGGTCGGCCCGACACCACTTTGGTTGGGCGCCAAGGGGAGATGAAGACCCTGACCGCCATGTTGCGCCGATCGATCAGTGGCCACGGGTGTGTCGTTGGCGTGGCCGGACCTGCTGGCATCGGCAAGAGCCGACTCGTCAGTGAGACGGCCGCGATCGCCAAAAGCCATGGCGTAGAAGTCTTTCTAGCATTCTGCGAATCCCATGGCGCATGCCGCCATCGTGAACGCGAAATACGGCCCGGCGATACCGTGCGGGGTGCTCCTGCCGCAGGACGCCGCGCTGCGCGAGATCGGCGAAGCGCTGCAGATCGCCGGGCGATCGGCAGAGGATGTCGCGCTGGCCAGCGCCCGTATGGCGTTGGGCGTCGCGCTGGTGCATCGGGATTCCGCTGACCGTGAGCGGGGACTAAAGCTGCTAGAGCAGGTCCGCGACATGT
Source organism: Mycobacterium sp. (assembly GCA_032162325.1). Taxonomy (GTDB): domain Bacteria; phylum Actinomycetota; class Actinomycetes; order Mycobacteriales; family Mycobacteriaceae; genus Mycobacterium. Next base: position 981 of record JAVRPG010000748.1, read on the forward strand.
GTCTGCAGGAGCGGTTCTTCTCGAGCGAATTACCGTGGGTCGAGGTGTACATCGCCCGTGCGAGTGTCAGGGATGGAGACCGTGATCGCGCCGTCGCATTGATGCGCAAAGCGGTAGACGAGTTATTCGACAGGGGGCAGCTCGCATATGGCCTTCCGACCACCGGCGTTCTGGTGGAGACGCTGTTGGGTCGCGGCGCCCCGGGTGAGGTGGCCGAAGCCGAGGGCGCGATGCAACGGTTGGCTGCCGCTCCGGCCGACAAGGGTTGGGTTCTGCGCGACATCATGCTTCTGCGACTGCGTGCACTGTTGGCTCAAGCTCACGGTGAGGAGGTGGCCTACCGAGATCTCGTCGACCGGTATCGCGCCATGGCCGCATCGCTCGGCTTCGAAGGGCACATGGCGTGGGCCGACGCGATGAGATGACGCCGACTTGGACATATTTCGCCTCGTGACGGGCAATGTGCGGCTGACGCCGGTTGACGAGCAGACCCTCGAGCCGCTGTTGTGCGTGGCCGTCGCCCAGGCAGAACCCGACGAGGTGATGCCACCCGTTCAGGCGCCGGCAGGCTGGTCGCATGGGCGCCAAGAAGCCTTTCGCAGGTTTCACCGGTCCAATTACGGCGGGCTCGACGGGCCGGCGCACACCCTGATGTACGCGATTGTTCGTGACGGCGACGTCGTGGGCATGATCAGGATGGCTCGCCGTGATGAGCCGGACACCGTGGAGACCGGGATGTGGCTCGGGCGGTCGGCCCGGGGTCGGGGGATCGGCGTGGCCGCCCTGCGGTTGCTCCTCGCCGAGGCGGCGCATGCCGGAGCTTGCCGCGCGGTGGCCGAGACCACCTCGCACAACACCGCGGCACTGGTGGTGCTGCGCCGCTGTGGCGCCGTGCTGCGCCACGACGGTGCGGGGGTTCGCGCTGAGATCCCACTCGTCGGGGACTGACCGGCACGCTTGGGAGGTACTCCGCGTGGGTACTCCTGTGGCTCGCCGTCGCCTAACTAAGGTGTCAGCTCAGACCGGAGCGCGAGTTGATCTCCTCCGAGATGCCCAACGAACGGCTGACACGGCCACCCTCAAAGGACGGCCCGGGTAGGCGGCTCCTACCGAGGACGGGTATATACTCGATCCTCAGACGGTATATATCCATTTGAAGGGCGCCCCTAATGCCTAAGCGATTGATTGACCTAGACGATGACCTCCTCGCAGCGGCGCAGCGTGAACTGAGCACCACCGGTGTCTCGGACACCGTACGAATCGCGCTGCAGCAAGCGGCTGCCAAATCCGCGCGGGCACGCCAGATCGAGTGGCTCGAGCGCGGCGGCTTGGAAAACATGGCCGACCCCGATGAGCGCGGGGAAGTGTGGCGCTAATCGCGCGTTATCTGATCGATACCAGCGCCGCCGCGAGGATGCGCCACGCAGAGGTGTCTCGGCGCCTGCGGCCGCTGATCGAAGGCGGTGTAGTCGCCACAACAGCGTCGCTGGACGCCGAAACGCTCTACAGTGCCGGCGGGCCGGCCGAATACGAGCAGCTCTGGGCCGATCGGCGCGTCGCCTATGAGTATCTGCCGACCGACGACGAGCATTGGCAGACCGCGCTGGGCGTGCAGCGAGCACTGGCTAGAACGGGTCAACATCGAGCCGTCGGGATGGCGGACCTGCTCACCGCGGTCCTCGCCGCCGCGCACCAGCTCACCGTTGTCCACTATGAGGCCGACTTCGAGACAGCCGCAACGGTATTGGCGTTTCAGCACCGCTGGGTGATACCGCGAGGGAGCGTTTAGTCAGAGATCTTCAGCACCGGCAAACTGGTATTGGTGCGTGTTAACGAGGTGCGAGTTGCCGTAGGGGAGCGGTTACAGTCGGGGTGCGCTCCAGGACGCCGGCGGTATCGGTACCCCACCGTAGTCGAATCCGCCCTATTTCCACGGATGGCGCGACCAGAACCCGGGCGGTGGCGGCCGTGACCGAGCCGTCGAATCGGCAGTGTCGTCGGTGTTGCGGCGCGGTGTCGGCGACGAGCTAGGTCGGGCGAGTTGCCGCATGATGTTTGCTGCTGCCGGTCGGGATGTGACGTAACTGCGTCCGTCGAGACGGTGGATCGCGGAGAATACGACGATTGGTTGCGGCAGTCCTCGGGCGAGAGGCGTTGTAATGAGCCCATTTCGTGTCGGTGTTATCGACCAGCTCCTTAATTCGCGCTATTCACCGTCGGTGCTTACGCGGGCCAACTATCTCACTGCCGTCGCCGCCGGGCTCGACTCATTTTGGGTGGCAGACCATCTGAACTCAGCGTTGCCACGCTCCATTGCGACCCCGCAGTACCTCGGTGGCGCGAAACTGGCGCCTAGGGCCGATGCCATGCTTGAGCCGTGGACGATGCTGGGTTACCTCGCCGCCCGCAACCGCGTCGGGCGTCTGCGACTTGGTGTCGGGGTAACCGACGCCGGGCGACGCA
>JAVRPG010000749.1:0-7866 GCA_032162325.1 Mycobacterium sp.
ATCGGTCGCTAGGACGTCGTCCACATCGACGTGTATCTCGCCCAGGAGGGGACCCGGGCTCGACGGGGTGTTGACCACAGCCTGATAGAGCACCGCCCTGGGCTCGCGCTCACCGTGAGACCATGCGCTCGTCTGCCATACCCACCAGTGCCCTGCAGTGGTTGAGCGCCCAATTACGCCGTCTTGGATCGCCCACGCACACGCGCGGAAATGTCCATAGACGCCGGTGCGGTCAACGCCCAGTACCGAGTTGATTCCTCGAAACCACTCGACAGCAACGCTTTTCCAGGTGTTGAGGTCGATATCCTCATCGACACTGAAGAAGATCGGCGCCGAATCCCCGCCTCCGGCCGCAGCGTGCAGACGCAGAGCTGTCTGAGCGTCTGCCACGCCCCCGTCGTACCCGCGGGTGAAATCCGACGGGTCAGGCCAACCGGGCTTGCCGTACTGGTAGTTGCTGACGATCTGAAGACCCGCCGCGCGTAGCGCATCCGCATACTCACGGGTGACGGGCTTGAAATCGAAGTTTGCGCCCGGCCGCGACTCGGACACATAGACCACCGCCCCGTCATAGCCCGCCGATTTGATCTGATCCGGCGGGACCAGCCGCTCCGTAAAATCGATCAGCCTATTGCTGGCGGCTGATGCCTTCGGCCCGCCGACGGTCGCAGCCACCGTCGCCAGGCTCAGTAAAACCGGAGCCGAAAATGCATATTTGAGGACTTCGCGCCGTGAAACAGGTCGCTGTCCGCCGCGTCCAGATGGCGCAGGCGAAGCGCAGCGGATAGCGCACCGCGTGGTCATTGAGGCATTCGGCGGTCCACGCACTCGTACACGTCCACCTCCTCGCCCGCGTAAGGGGCGATCCTACGTTGATCCCACAGCGAATTGTCGGAGATCCGCGGCGGCGACGGTAGTAAGCTGCGGATACCCGACAGCAAACTCCGCACCGTCGGATCGCGAATGGGGTGGGGCGCGATGTGCGATACCTCCGATACGCACGAACTGACCATCGAACTCCGCGATGTGGTGCGCGAGTACACGGTCGGCGGCCAATCGGTGCGAGCGCTCGACGAAATCAGCCTGCGCCTCACGGGTGGGCAGTTCGTGTCGGTCGTCGGGCCGTCGGGTGCGGGTAAGAGCACGCTGCTGCATCTGCTCGGCGCATTGGACTCCCCCGACTACGGGTCGATCACATTCGACGGCGAGGAGATCGGCCGCCTCTCGGATGAGCAGCAGTCGGAGTTCCGCCATCATCGCGTGGGGTTCATCTTTCAGTTCTTCAACCTGTTGCCGACCCTATCGGCGTGGGAGAACGTGGCCGTCCCGAAGCTCCTCGACGGCGTCAGGCTGGGCAAGGTCAAACCGGATGCGGTTCGCCTCTTGGACAGGGTAGGGCTCGGCAACCGGACCGAGCACCGCCCCTCGGAACTCTCCGGCGGCCAAATGCAGCGGGTGGCGGTCGCGCGGGCACTGATGATGGACCCACCGCTGATTCTGGCCGACGAACCAACCGGCAACCTCGATTCCGCAACGGGCGCTTCGATCTTGGCGCTCCTTGCCGAGGTGGCACATGAGGAGGGCCGCCGCCGGCTGGTGGTGATGGTGACCCACAACTCGGATGCCGCGGCGGCAACCGATCGGGTGATCACACTGCAGGACGGACGGCTCGGTTCCGACGAGATGTCGGTGGTGCCGGGGTGAAACCCGGCTCGACGATCGCCGCTGCGGCGAGCCGGCTGCGTCTGTTCAGCCTGCGAGAGCTCGCTGTCCATCGCCGGCGCACGATCGCCTCGGTCGCCGTAATGGCCGTTTCCGCAATGTATCTGGTCGCGATATTCGGCATCTTCGGATCGATCACCGGATCGGTCAACCGGCTCTCCGACGGGGTCGCAGGCATCGCCGCACTCGAGGTGTCGGGTATCACCGACGCGGGATTTCCCGACTCGATAGCGGCCGACGTGGCCGCGGTTCCCGGCGTTGCCGTCGCGGCACCGATGATACGGATGTCCTCGCCAACGGCGTCGGGGCCGGTTCTGCTGTTCGGCGCAGACAAGAGCAGTGCCGAGTTGGGCGGCGCGTTGAAAGACGCCGTCTCGCGACCACTGGAGGAGCTGTCTGAGGCGCCGGACGGTGTCCAGGTCGGGCCAGGCGTCGGTCATGGGAAGGGCGACAAGTTCCAGCTGGGTTCAGGCGAGGTCACGGTCACGGACGTGCTCGCGGGTAAGCAACTCGCAGATCTCAACGGCGGACAGTACGTCCTCGCCCCACTTGCGTTGGCGCAGAATGTTACCGGCCGACAAGGCCAGCTCGACTCGATACTCATCACGACGAAGCCCGGCGCTGATCTCGCGGCCGTTCGCGCCTCGGTCACCTCCGCCGTGAATGGCCGTGCGATCGTCGCGCCCCCCAGCATGCGGGCCGCTCGGGCCGGCGACGGTGTCAAGATGATGAACTACATGGCCCTGATGGGCGCGGTGGTTGCCTTGGTGGTCGGTGCGTTCCTCGTCTACACGACGATGACCATGGCGATCACCCAGCGCCGGCCGGTCATCTCGATGCTTCGGGCGATCGGCGGCCGCCGCGCCACCATCGTTCGCGACATGCTCGCGGAGGCAGCGATTCTCGGAGTGATCGGCGGAGCCATCGGGTCGGGCATCGGAATACTCTTGGGCCGCATCGCGATTGGTCGACTGCCACCGGCAGTAACCCAAGGGCTCGAAGCTCGGGTCGAGTACTGGCTGCCCGTCTACGCGATACCAGCCGCCCTGACGGCGACGGTGCTCGCCAGCGTGGTCGCGTCGGCGATGGCTGCGCGCCAGGTGTACAAGGTGTCACCGATTGAGGCGTTGGCACCCGTCGGGGTTTCAGCGGCGGACCGCGTGCCACGTTGGCTGCGTATCACCTGCGGGGTTGGGGCCGTCGCGGTGTTCGCGGCGTCGATCCTGATCGTCCTCGGTCGAACCGGCACCATCGCCGTGATCGCGATGTCTGCTCTGTTCTGCGCCGAGATCGCGCTTGGCTTTGCGCTCACCGTGCCGATCGTCCAAGCCACCGCCGGCACGGCCCGAGTGTTCGGATCGGTCGGTGCGCTCGCGGCGGCGACGATCGAGCGTTCGCCGCGGCGAGTGTGGGCCACCGTGATGACCGTGCTCATCGCGGTTGTCACCACCGTCATGATCACCGGTACTAACGCCGACATGATCCGGTCGGCGCGTGGCATCTTCTCGTCGGTCGCGGATGCCGACGTGTGGGTAAGCGCCGATCCTCCCGACCGGTATCCCACCAACGCTCTGCCGCAGGGTCTTTCCGAAAAAGTCGCCGCAGTGCCAGGCGTAGCCCACGTAGCCGAGGGTGCCTTCGCATTCGCTGACGTCGGCGGCACGCGCGTGATGCTTGACGGGTTCTCATCCGGAACCGCCGATGCGCTCTACCACGCCCTCGATGAACAGACACGCAACGACGTGCTCTCCGGTCGGGGTGTGGTGCTCACGCAGAATCTGGGCAAGACCCTCGATGTCCGGGTGGGCGACGAACTGCAGCTGCAAACGCCACACGGCCCACAACGGACGACGGTGCTGGCCTTGGTGCCATTCTTCTCGACGGTCATCGGCACCGTCGGGATGGAACTCGATCAAATGCGGGAATGGTTCGACCGCCCGGCAGCGACAACACTGCAGATCACCGGAGCCGCGGGCGTGGATCCGAAACGGCTGTTGGGTGATGTCCGCCGCGTCGTGCCTGAGCCCAACTACGTGTACGACGGTCGCGCGGCGCTGGCAGGCCTCGAAGCGCCGCTCCACCAGAGCATGTTCATCGCCAACGCCGTATGGATCATTGTCGTGCTCGTGGCCGCCGTCGCACTGTTCAACACGTTGACGCTCTCGGTACTCGAACGCCGCCGCGAAATCGGCGTGCTGCGGGCGATGGGATCCAGCCGTCGGTTGACCTTGCAAATGGTCCTGGCCGAGGCGGCGGGCATTGGTGTTGTCGGCGGGGTCTTGGGGCTTCTGTTCGGCCTGACGGATCAGTGGTTGTTCAGTCTCGTCAGCGGGGACATCATGAATTTCAATGTCGGCTTCCGGCCGAGCCCGATGGCGCTCGTCTTCACAATCGGCGCGTTGGCGATCAGCCTGCTCGCCTCGGTGCCACCGGCGCGACGCGCGGCGCGGCTGAACATCATCGAGGCGCTCAGCGTCGAGTAGAGCTACCGTTCGCTGCTCGATGAGTTGTTACATCCTTCACTGACCGTTCGGGGCGGTCCGCCCCGGCAGATCCACGGATTTCAAGCATCGCTCTTGACTACAGTGGCGAATCCCTGCAGATGAGGTGTGCAGGGAGGCGGCACATGGGTGCGTCGGATGCTGCGCAGTCCCCCGGTATCGAATCCGGCCGCAGCAATGGCGTCGATGGTTCGGCGGTTCGGGTTGCAACCGGACGCCAACCAAGACCACGGCTTTGCGATCAGGTCCTGGAACCGACCCATGACGCCATCCCCGCGAACGTGCTCGAGGACGACCAACCTGCCTCCGGGGACAAGCACACGCCGGATCTCGCCGAGGGTAGCACCCACATCATCGACCGAACACAACACCAGCCCGACGTGTACCGAGTCGAAACTGTTGTCCGAGAACGGAATGGACTCGGCGACCCCATCGACGATGTCGACCGCGATGCCACGGCGGCTGGCACGCGCCGAAGCCGTCCGCCGGAACGCCGCCTCCGGCTCCACCGCGGCGACCGACGTCACCGCACGCGGAAGAAACATCAAGTCGGTTCCCGGGCCGACGCCGATCATCAGCAGCCGGCCGGCCGCGTTGCTCATCGCCTCTCGGCGATAACGGTTATAGAACAGATGGTCGAAGATCGGCATGCCGACTCGATACACATAGGGGAACAACGGATTGCGGCGCGTCATCTGCTACCCAGATCCAGACGGAACGGGGGATATTCGTCGCGCATCAGGGAGACATAGACGGCCACCCGATAACGCCACCGCACGATGCCCATCAGGAGGTCGAACATGCCTCGCGGGATCGTCCCGGTGAACAACAACGCCACCGCGGCGCCGACACAGAGCACCTGCAGCAGAGGCTCCATGGCCCAGCAGATGATGATCTGGGGGAACGCCAACAGCCACCACTTGATCAGCACGGCCCAGTTCGTGAGCTCTTGTGGATAGTCGACCTCGAGGTCGCCTGGATAGTCGGGCCGAGATGCCAAGGTGAACGGCGGGTACTTGTCGGTGCAGTTCATCGGGAATCGGTAATTCATGACTCGCCACGACCAGCGCAGCACCCCGACATTGAAATCGAAGATCGGGCGCGGATACCGCCCAGTGAACAAGATCGCAACGCCCGCAACGAAAGTCGTCAGCGGATACACCAAGTAGAGAATGATCAAGATCGGGTAGTGCGGGACGGCCAGTACGCACCACTTGACGAGCCAGAGCCAGCGTGACGGCGTGTCGAAATCGCAGCGCACTCGTACCGGATAGTCCGGGTTGTTCATCGCCGTCGGCTAGACGGGGCGGCCGTCGCAGCGGCGAGTTCCCGGCTGATCTGCGCGGACATCCCGGAGTGACTCACCGAACGCAGAAACATCGTCAGCGCCCAGGTCATGAAGCGGTCCGAGATCACCGCCGCCGGTCTCAGCACGGATTCACTGTGGGAAACCTGCAGCGACGTCACCCGGGACACGGCCGAAACGCTGCGCCGCCTGGTCTTCTCGTACCAGCGCAACGCGCTCGAGAGATCGCCGTTACTGCCGTGCAAATCCGATAGCGCCTTCCGTAACACCATCGTGTCGAGCAGCGCCTGATTGGTCCCTTGCGCGAGGGTGGGCGGCATCGTATGCGCGGCATCGCCGAGCAACGTGAGCGGACCCCGGCCTGGCCGGGGAATCGGATGCCGAAAATGTGGGTACGGCGAATCGGCGAGATCGTCGTCGGTCAACGTTGCGAGTACGCGATCGGCGGCGTCGCACCATCCCGCGAAATTCTCGCGGATCACGTCGATCGGACGTTCGGGTCTGACGAAGCCGTCCGACCACGGCAAGTCGAACCACCACTGCACCTCGGAGCCTCCGGCCGGCCACAGGCCAAGGTTTCCGTGCTCGCCGATAGCAAGGAGTGCAACGCGCCTATCTGCGATGTGCGGAAGAGTGGCCAGTCCCTGCCAGCTACACCAACCGGTCGGCTCCGCGTCTCGGGCGCCGACGATGTCTCGAACCTTCGAGTGCAGGCCATCCGCACCGATCAACAGATCTCCTTCGGCCGCGCTGCCGTTTTCGAACTCGACCCGCACCCCGTCCTGCGTACTGACCACCTTGACCGCGTGGGAGTTGTATCGGATGCGATCGGTCGGAAACCCCTCCATCAGCCGCTCGAGCAGGACTCGACGCGGGACCATCCGAACAGGTGCGCCCAGCCGGTCCACGATCGCAGTCAGGTCCAAAGTGGCAAGCGGACGACCCGTGGATGTCACGACCCGCACCGTGGACAGCAGCTGACCGGCCCCGTCCATGTCAACGCCCAGCTGCCCCAGGACCGCCTCGCCGTTGGACCAGGTGGTGACGGCTCCGCCACCTGCCTGTGCATCCGGCCGCTGTTCGAAGACGGTGACGTCATGTCCGTCCCGCAGTAATCCACGAGCAACGGAAATGCCGCCCACGCCGGCGCCGACGACGAGGACTCGCAGCCGCCGAGTCGGTCCTGATAGCAACTTCGACGAGCGCCCGTCGCCGGGCGGTGGTCGAAATTGGCTGTCGAGTCCCTTCCTCGCCACGCCTCAAATCTACGACGGCTTTGGGCCTGCTGAACAGGGGTGACGGCCGATCCGTTGCCTCGGTACGCCGCCGAGTGCGGACTCGGCGTCTGGTCGGGCATTGGCAAAGGGGTGCTTGACTAAGCAAACCCTCGTCCGGCGGGCCTAGCGGACGTAGATTTCCCGGCCGGTGGGGTATCCGCCTCCGGTCGTGGTGATGTGGACGTGGTCAAAGTGGCCGCTCCCGTATCCTTTCGGCCCGGTGGGCGTGTAATAGACGCCGCGCCAAATTGCATCTTGCAACCCGAATCGAGTCGCGTTCTTCAGCGCGAACGCGACGATCTGGTTTCCGAGCGCTATGCCCCCGGGAGTGCCGGGGTTGGGGATGATCATGTCGAGCGCCAAACCGTTGGGATGCCACGGCAGCGGGTCCGGTCGAACGCCGCCGATCTCGTCAATCTCGGGGAACGCGGCACTGATACTGCGCGCGGCCAAGATGGTCTTGACCTGTAGGCCCCGCTCCGGCGCGACACCGACCGGCAACGTGCGATCGACTGTCCGCCACCTCGATGCCGAAACCAACTGGCCGGGAGCGGAACTCGAACTCGACTGTCCATCGGACGTCACCGACGAGAGTGCGACCGGTGCCGCCGCGACGATCTCCAAGCAGCACGGCGCACCGGTGTCGACAACCGGCGCAACCTTGCCGACCACTGGTTCGGCGGCGAGTGGATGGACATCAGCCCCGACCGCGAAGAACACGGCGGCCGGTGCGATGACCGCAGCCAGCAGTACAGGCGACCTCCGTCGGTCCCTGGCTAATTCGTGTCGCCCCACAGACAGCACCGTATACCAAATCGTTACATTCGCAGCAGGGTTCAAGGATCCGATACCTTCGCAGAGGCCGACCATGGACGCAGAGACCGTCAGGCTGGGGTACGGCTAACGACGGTTTTCGCAGCAAACACGCCCTACAGCGGGGCGTCGAAGCCACAGACGGGTGATCGGGACCACATCCCGCAGTTCAAGGGCGCAGAAATCAACAACGCCGCGCCCTCCAATGCGCCGCTTCTCGTGGAGACAGGCGGAGATCCCCAGGCCG
>JAVRPG010000750.1:0-2833 GCA_032162325.1 Mycobacterium sp.
CAAGCACGACCTTGCCGAGCACTCCGCCGTCAGCCAGGCTCTGCAACGCTTCGGCACCCTTCGACAGCGGGAACCGCACCGGCGGTGGTGGCCGCAGTCCGGCCTTGACCAATTCGGCGACTCCGTACTCGAACACCGACTGGGAGCCCGGGTTGCGGTTGACGAACTCGCCGTATCCGACACCGATGACCGCCACGTTGCGCAACAGCAGCCGGTTGACCTTGACGGTCGGGATCCCGCCTGCCGCAAAGCCGATCACGAGCAGCCGACCTTCGGTCGCCAGCACTCGGATCGCATCGTCGAACGCCTCGCCGCCGATCGGGTCCACCACCATGTCGACCCCACGGCCGTCGGTGTGCTCGCGCACCGCGTCGGGCCAACCGTCGGTCAACGGCAGCACGACGTCGGCGCCCAGCGACTCCACAAACTCTGCGGCGTGCGGCCGGTGCACCATCGCGATCACCTTGGCGCCCAACGCCTTGGCGATCTGAACGGCGGCGGTACCGACGCCACCGGCCGAGCCGAGCACCAGGACCGTCTCGCCGTGCCGGAGCGCGCCGCGGCGGGCCAGTGCGAAATACATCGTCTGGTAGTTGCCCAGCAGCGCGACCGCCTCGGCGTCGTCGATGTCATCCGGGGTGTGCTTGAGGCCGGCCGCCGGCACCACCACCCGTTCCGCCCACCCGCCGAGCATGGCGAGCGCCGTCACCCGTTGTCCGGGCTTGAATTCGGACTCGTAGGGTGCCGAGCGCACGACTCCGGCAACCTCCATGCCGGGAATGAACGGCGGCTCGAGTCGAAGCTGATACTCGCCGCGCAGGAGCAGCAGGTCGGGGAAGCTCACCCCGGCCGCGCCGACATCGATGACGATGACGTCGTCGCCCCCGACGTCGTCAACGTCGGTGTACGCCAGTCCAGAGGGACCCGAGAGCTCCTGCGCTACAAGCGCTTTCATCAAGATCAGCCGAGGCTGAAGGTGGCCCGCTGCGCCGCCGACAGGTCGGCTATCTCGCCCCACTTCGAAGCGACGTCGTCGACCGAGGGCACGTCGGAGAACGTCACGCCGTCGTTCTGGAACAGCGCGGTGCGCTGCACCTTGCCGCCGCCGACGATGAACACCGACGCGGTGTCTGGCACTTCCTCGGTGCACAGGTACGCCACCACCGGCGCAACGTATTCCGGCGTCAACTTCTCGAACACCTCCGGAGGCAGGATGTCCTGCGTCATCCGGGTGGCCGCGATCGGCGCGACGGCGTTGGCCTTGATGTTGTACTTCGCGCCCTCCTGGGCCAGCGTGTTGATCAGTCCTACGAGGCCGAGCTTGGCGGCGCCGTAGTTGGCCTGGCCGAAGTTGCCGAACAGGCCGCTGGTCGACGTGGCGACGACGACGCGGCCGAAGCTGTTTTCGCGGAAGTGGGGCCACGCTGCGCGGATGACGTTGTAGCCGCCGTAGAGGTGCACCTTGAGCACAGCGTCCCAGTTCGCGAACTCCATCTTGTGGAACGTGCCGTCGCGCAGGATGCCCGCGTTGCTCACCACGCCGTCGACCTTGCCGAACTCGTCGAGCGCGGTCTTGATGATGTTCTCGGCGCCCTCGGACTCGGCCACGCTGTCGTAATTGGCGACGGCCCGGCCACCGGCGTCCTTGATCTCGGCAACCACCTGGTCGGCCATCGCGGATCCGGCGCCAGTGCCATCACGTGCACCGCCGAGGTCGTTGACCACGACGCTGGCACCCTCCTTGGCGAGCGTCAACGCGTATTCGCGCCCGAGTCCGCCTCCGGCCCCGGTGACGACGATGACGCGATCCTGCACTCCTGGCATGAGGTTCCTCTCGTTAATCGGGCCGGCGCGGACGTGGGCTCAGATCAGCTTGCGCGCCAGCTTCCATGCCTTCTCTGTATACGGGGGATACATGAAACCCATGACGTCGGGTCGAGTCGGCTTGGTCAACACTGACTTGCGGTGGCTGAACTCCTCGAAGCCGAACTTGCCGTGGTAGGCGCCCATTCCCGACGGGCCGACCCCGCCGAACGGAAGCTTGTTGCTGGCGAAATGGAAGAGCAGGTGGTTGACCACCATGCCGCCGGCCGACACCTCCTTGACCACACGCTCGCGGATGCCCTTGGTCTTGGTGAACAGGTAGGCCGCCAACGGTTTCGGCCGCGAGTTGACGAAATTGATTGCGTCATCGAGGGATTGCACGGTCATGACCGGCAGGATCGGGCCGAAGATCTCGTCGGTCATCAACGGCTCGGCGGGGTCGGGATCGACGACGACGGTCGGCTGGATGTCCAGCTTCGACGCGTCCGAACCGCCGCCGATGACCACGTCGCCCTTGGTCGCGGCCAACGCGGCGACCAGCCGATCGAAGTGGCGCTGGTTGACAATGCGCTTACCGCCGGCATTGGCCGACTCGAACGTGGTTACCGCGTCCTTGATCTTGGTGACGAGCTCGTCGCGGATCTTCGCATCGGCCAGCACGTAGTCCGGCGCGATGCAGATCTGGCCGGAGTTGATCAGCTTCGTCCAGGCGATCCGCTTGGCCGCGACATCGATGTTCGCGTCGGCGGCGACGATCACCGGGCTCTTGCCACCAAGCTCGAGGGTGACCGGCGTCAGGTGCGGGGCCGCGCCTTCATAGACCTTGCGCCCGATCTCGGTGCCGCCGGTGTAGCACAGCTTGTCGAAGCCCTGGGCGATGAGCTCCTGGCTGATCGCGCCATCGCCCTCGATCACGGCGACCGCGTCGGGATCCAGATACTTCGGCACGAGTTCGGCCATCAGGGCCGACGAGGCCGGCGATACCTCGGACGGTTTCAGCACCATGGTG
>JAVRPG010000751.1:0-5065 GCA_032162325.1 Mycobacterium sp.
GTGGCCGAATCGATAAATCTCGCAGGGGAATTGGGGCGCTGGGTGATGCGCTCGGCGTGCGCGGAGTTCGCGCGGTGGCGCTCCCGCGGCGTGGGACTCGACGCCGTACTGCGCATCAACGTGTCGCCGGTCCAGTTGGTCACCGACGGCTTCGTCGAATCGGTCGCAGGCATCATCTCCGAATTCGGTCTCCATCGCGGATCGGTGTGTCTGGAGATCACCGAAAGCGTTGTGGTTCAAGACATCGAGACCACTCGGATCACGCTGGCCGGGCTCAAAGAGGCCGGCGTCCAGGTCGCAATCGACGACTTCGGCACCGGCTACAGCGTGCTGTCGCACCTGAAGTCGCTTCCCGTCGACACACTCAAGATCGACAGGGGGTTCGTCCGCGACCTCGGCTCCAATCCCGGCGATCTCGCGATCGTGAGGGCGATCATCGCACTGGCGGAGGCATTCGGCTTGCAACTCGTCGCCGAGGGAGTCGAGACCGAGAAGGCCGCAGTGACATTGTTGCGCCACGGGTGCTACCGCGCGCAAGGATTCCTGTTGTCCCGCCCCGTCGTCGGCGACACGATGGAGGCCCTACTGGCCGTTGGACGGATACCCGTTGACTTTTCCGCAGCGCCACGTCTGTAGGTGGCTGTGCGTGTCGTGCAGGTCGTCATGCAAGTGACGATTGACCGGGCGACAGGCGGATGCGGCGCGCATCGCGAGCGGCTCGGAGGTCAACAGCTCGACGCGACCGAATCGGCTTGCGGTCTGCCCGACCAGGCATACGCGCAGGGTGGCGTCGTCGGCGGGTAACGGCTGCCCCGCGGCCATGCTGACCTGCGGCCCGCCACTGGCGACCGTCACACCGTGGCGGGCACGAACGGCCAACGTGCCATCGGGTGTCGCGAACTCGGCGCCCACCGCATCGCCGTCCTCGAACACGATGCGCTGCAGTGAAGTGGCCTGATGAACCTCGATACGCCGGTCTCGGGCCTGAGCGGTGAGCCAGTCCAAGACCGAGCCACCGATATTGGCGGGATCGGGTGTGATCGAGCCGATTTCAGCGACCTCAAGTGACTCGCCGTCGACGGTGCGCAGCGTGGTCGACTGCCAACTAGACACCCGGGTGTAGAGATAGCCGTACGGCGACACCAGGCAACGCGCGGCCCAATCCCTAAGACGGGCGCCGACAAACGGCGCAACCGCACCACGGGGGTCGACCGGCTCCGCGTGATCGACGACCCTGATCGGGACGTCGACGTCCCGTGCGGACTGGGTCAGCGGGCCAAGGTCGGATGACAAGGCCGCGAAGTACTCGTTGGTCTCCGGATCCGGAACATCCACCTCGAGCCAGTGCAGCCTGTCGACGCGCGAACGGACCGCGACGGACGATCCGCGTGGTTCGACGTCGGCGCGTGAATTGGCGACGAAAACCTCACCGTCCATGTCCACGACAGCCACGGCGTGCGCCAGTCCGGCGATTCCGGATCCGGTGCACACCACGTCGACTTCTTCGTCCCACATCACCGTTAATTACCTCGGTGTTGCTAAATCGCCCGGACACCGGTGCCGCGTCACCCGGGAAGCCGCCAAGGGGTTCATATGGGCAGCGCGAAGATTGACGGTTTGCGCAAGTACTACCGGCCGCAGACGTGAAGTTGCCACAGCCCGCGTAGGGGTTCGAGGGGGTTTGCCAACGCGGACTATGGCAACGGCATGAAAATACCACTGGGAATTGCCGGGTGATAGTGGAATCCGTCGTGACACGTGCCCGCTGACCTCGGAATCATCCGTCAACAGCCACCCCGCCTCCGCCGGACCAAGAGTCATCACATCCAGTATCTTACATACTTTTTGGCTGATATGCAGGTACAAAAATGACTTAGAGTATTGGCGATCTGCTTTGCCCAGAAGCCGACCGTGGAGCGCACCAAGGAGGGCCGTTGACGGGTTTGCGCTGCAAAACCGGCGCGCCTGCCATTGCGCCTGCCTGTTATGGGCGGCAGGTGAAAGAATCGGGTAATTTGATTAATTTACGGAAACCACGATTCCCCGTCCTCCGGCGCCACTGTCCAGATCTCGAGGTCCGAAAGTGACCGAACAACTCGACAGACGAGCGGACACCACGCGGCTACAGATCCTCCGCGCGGCTTCGCGCCAGTTCGCGCGCAAGTCGTACAGCGTGGTCAGCCTCGACGATATTCTCGCCGACGCGGAAGTCACCAAGGGCGCAATGTACTTCCATTTCCAGTCCAAGCACGCGCTGGCATCGGCGATCATTGACTATCGCGCCGCGGTGGCACGAGCGTCGGTCGACCAGCTGCTCGCGCGAAAGCTGTCGGGCCTGGAAACCCTGATCGACATCTCCTATCTCGTCGCCACCGAGGACATCGGCGACGACATCGCTCGGGCCGGATTGAATCTGCTTGAGTCCGTTGGCCGCACCGACGGTCTACAGGCAAATGTCCTGGGGCAGTGGGTGACGGCGTTCGCCGCGGTTGCCGGCAAGGCCGTCAGAGACGGCGACATCACGCAGGATCGCGACCCGGAGAGTGTCGCCAGGCTGCTGGTGTCGATGTACCTCGGTCTACGCCAGACGAGCAATCTGGCTGACCCCGACCGATATCTACGCGATCTCGAGAAGATGTGGACGCTCGTGCTGCCGGGCTTTGTCAAACCCGACCGGATCGACTACCTCAACCAGTTCATCAAGCGGCGCACAGCCGTGGCGATCAAGAGGGCGACACCGCTTTGAGCGGATGAATTAAGATGCCCTTCAGGCCATCGCCACCGTGGGTAGGCCGATGGACTTCGGAGGTACTCGGCCAATGGTGCGCCAAGCGCGATCCGAGGCTACCCGCAGGAAGATCATCACATCCGCGGTCGAATTGTTCAACGAAATCGGTTATCCGGCTGCCGGATTGGGCGACATCATCGAGCGTGCCGAGATGACGAAGGGCGCTCTTTATTACCACTTCGACTCCAAGGAATCGCTCGCGACGGCCATCATCGAAGAGGGCAGTGCCCGCCTCGTCGACGCGTTTCGGAGCATTACCGACTCCTCTGCGCCTGCGCTCGAAAGCATCATCCACGGAGTGTTCGTCGTTGCGGACCTGCTGAGCACCGACCAGGTCGCCCGTAGCGGAGCACAACTCTTGCGCGCCTTCGGTGAGTTCAACGAGGCGGCCGCGCGCACGTACGGCAGCTGGGCGGCGGAGATGACGGAGCGCACCCGTCAGGCAATCGACGAGGGCGATCTTCGCGGCGACCTCGATCCGCAGGCGGTCGGCGAGACGATCGTGGGCTCGATGCTGGGGGCGGAGCTGCTGGCGAACGCGGCTACGGCTGGAGCCGATGTGTTGCAGCGCGTGGCACGGACGTGGACGGTGCTGCTGCCTGCGATTGTGAGCAAGGAGTCGCTTGCCTACTTCGACGAGTTTCTTGCGCGCGAGTCGATGCGGCACTCCCCTGCACCGTTGGCCGACTGACTACACCTCGTCGACCCACAAGCGCTCGGTCAGGTCCTGGAATGTCGCCAGTGCCACCGGGTCGTCGCCACGCAGCAGGGCGGACTTGCTCATTCTGGCACGAACGATCGAACCGTCCTGGTGCACGAGCTCGACGATCAGATCCGCGTGGGCGCGCACGACCGACACGGCGGATTCGTCGGCGGGCAGGGCGTGGAAGATCTGCCGAAACTTCATTGCCGTGACGGCATCCGCCGGGTGACCCAGCATCTCGCCGAATGCCGCGTTGGCGAACAGGATGGCGCCATCCTCGGCAATGGCCAGCACGGGCACCGGAAACCGCTCCAGCACCACCAGCGCCGGCAGCTCCTTGAGGAGGGCCATCGGGGATTGGACATCCTGGCTGTCTCGTCGCCGCTCCACGTTCCCGATTATTGCGGTTGTACCCTGCCTCGTCACCGGGAACCTCCTGCACGCCAGCCCGTCGGCGCTCACTTAACTAACTAGGTTTACCCTGTCTGCATAGCGCTCCGACAGACAGGGGAATGCGATGGACCTGGCGTGGTCGGCGACCGACTCGGCGTTCCGCGATGAAGTGTGCGCCTTCCTGCAGGAAAAGCTGACGCCTGAACTGCGGCAGGCAGGACGCCGCATGACCAGCGTGTATGCCGATCACGATGCGAGCCTGGAATGGCAGCGGATCCTGCACGAACGCGGCTGGGCGGCGCCGGCGTGGCCGGTCGAGTACGGCGGCTGTGACTGGAGCCTGGCCCAGCACTACATCTTCAGCCGCGAGTCGACCCTCGCGGGCGCTCCGTCGTTGTCCCCGATGGGCATCCGGATGGTCGCCTACGCGATCATCAAGTTCGGTACGGACGCTCAGAAGGATTTCTTCTTGCCGCGGATCCTGACCGGCGAGGTGTTCTTCTGCCAGGGCTACTCCGAACCCGAGGCGGGCTCGGACCTGGCGGCGCTGTCGATGGCGGCGGTCGACGACGGCGACGACTTGGTGTGCACCGGCAGCAAGATCTGGACGACGCATGCCGGTGAAGCGAATTGGATGTTCGGCCTGGTGCGCACGTCGCGGACCGCGAAGAAGCAGCAGGGCATCACATTCGTGCTGATCGACATGACATCGCCGGGGATTCAGATCCGTCCGCTGGTGATGACGTCGGGCGAGAAGATCCAGAACCAGGTGTTCTTCGATGAGGTGCGGGTGCCGAAGGCAGGAGTCCTCGGGCAGATCGATGACGGCTGGACCGTCGCGAAGTATCTGTTGGAGTTCGAACGTGGCGGCGGCGCCGCCTCGCCGGCGCTGCAGGTGATGGCCGAAGAGATCGCCGCCGTGTCCGCCGAGGCGTCCGCGCCGGGCGACGGCCGGCTGAGCGACGACCCGGCGTTCGCGCGCAAACTGGCCGACGCCCGCATCCGCACCGAAGTGCTCGAGATCCTCGAGTACCGGGTGCTGGCCGCGGTGGCCG
This sequence comes from Mycobacterium sp., assembly GCA_032162325.1. Taxonomy (GTDB): domain Bacteria; phylum Actinomycetota; class Actinomycetes; order Mycobacteriales; family Mycobacteriaceae; genus Mycobacterium. The sequence continues at coordinate 4,940 of JAVRPG010000751.1, forward strand.
AGGGCAAGAATCCAGGGGCGGCGTCGTCGATGCTCAAGGTGCTGGCGACCGAGCTGAGTCAGTCGCTCACCGAATTGGCCATGGAAGCCGCCGGACCGCGCGGACGGGTCTATCAACCGCACGCGA
>JAVRPG010000752.1:0-3473 GCA_032162325.1 Mycobacterium sp.
GCAGGCCACCGGAATGGTCGACGACCACACCGCGGACTGCTGGGTTCCGTTGGTCGCTGACGCGCCGTCGCGGCGGCCTTAGCGGGGTCTTTGCACACCGAACGCCGCGGATAGGGAACAATAGGGGTACATCCGTACGCCCGCCGACGCCGGCTGGCTCATGTGGAGGGAGCACTCGATGGCGGCGATGAAGCCCCGGACCGGCGACGGTCCACTGGAAGCAACCAAGGAGGGGCGCGGCATCGTGATGCGGGTACCACTGGAAGGCGGAGGCCGACTCGTCGTCGAACTGACTCCCGAGGAAGCCGCCGCCCTCGGCGACGAACTCAAGGGCGTCACCAGCTAGCGACTCCGGCGTGATGGGTTGCGGTCAGCGCGACGGTCCACGCCGAATCTATGAAGACACCTTTCGATAGATCTCCAAGGTCTGCTCGGCGATGTGCGCCCAGGAAAATTCTTGGATGCAGCGCTGCCGCCCGGCCTGGCCGTACTGGCGCGCTGTCCCCGCATCGGCCACCAGCGAGTTGACCGCCTCGGCCAGCCGCCGCTCGAAGAACGCGGGGTCGCCGGCGTCGTAGTGCACCAGCAGACCCGTCTGACGGTCCGCGACAACTTCCGGTATTCCGCCGACATCGGAGGCGACCACCGCGGTCGCGCACGCCATCGCCTCAAGGTTCACGATCCCCAACGGCTCATACACCGACGGACACACGAAAACCGTTGCTGCTGAGAGTATTTCGCGGATCTTACCGATGGGCAGCATCTCCCGAACCCAGAACACACCGCTTCGGGCGCGGGCCAGCTCCTGGACCGCCGACGTCACCTCCGCCGCGATCTCCGGGGTGTCCGGTGCGCCCGCGCACAGCACCAGCTGGATCGCGGGCGCGAAGGAGTGGGCCGCCGCGACCAGATGCGCGACGCCCTTCTGCCGCGTGATTCGCCCGACGAAGGCCACGATCGGTCGAGTCAGGTCGACGCCGAGCTCCTCGAGCACCGAGTCGCCGGGCTGCGGCGCCCCGCCTATGTCGCTCCTCGCGTCCGCGACCGGATACCAGACGTCGGTGTCGATCCCGTTGCGCACCACGTGCACCCGGTTGGGATCCAGCGCGGGGTAGGTGTGCAGGACGTCGTCACGCATGCCCGAGCTGACTGCGATCACCGCGTCGGCGGCCTCGACCGCGGTCTTCTCCACCCATGACGACACCCGGTAGCCCCCGCCGAGTTGCTCGGCCTTCCACGGCCGCATCGGTTCGAGCGAATGGGCGGTCAGCACGTGCGGAATGCCATACAGCAGCGCGGCCAGATGCCCGGCCAGGCCGGTGTACCAGGTGTGCGAATGCACGACGGTGGCGTTCGACGCCGCGTTGACCATGTTGAGGTCCGCAGACAGCGTCGACAGCGCCGGGTTGGCGCCCTTGAGAGCCGGATCCGGTTGCGCCACGATCACCCCGGGACGAGGGGCTCCCATGCAATGAACGTCGACCTCGCACAGATGGCGCAGCTGCGCGACAAGCTCGGTGACGTGTACCCCCGCCCCGCCGTAGACCTCGGGTGGATACTCCCGAGTCATCATCGCCACCCGCATGGTGACGACGGTATCCAAAAAAGTGGGCCCTGGCGGGCCGCCGCAGGATTGTTTTGATCGCGCAGACGCCAATTACCTTGACCGACAGAAGCGATCAATAGCCCCCAATGCCTAGCCGCGGCGTGAACGTGCAGATAGGTTTGGGTTATGAGGGAGTTGCCACACGTCCTTGGCATCGTCCTGGCGGGCGGCGAGGGCAAGCGGCTCTACCCATTGACGGCCGACCGCGCCAAACCGGCGGTTCCGTTCGGCGGCGCCTACCGGCTGATCGACTTTGTGCTGTCAAATCTGGTCAATGCGCGATACCTGCGAATCTGCGTGCTCACCCAGTACAAGTCGCATTCGCTGGATCGCCACATTTCGCAGAATTGGCGGCTGTCCGGGCTTGCCGGCGAGTACATCACGCCGGTGCCGGCCCAGCAGCGGCTCGGGCCGCGCTGGTACACCGGCTCGGCCGACGCGATCTATCAGTCGTTGAATCTGATCTACGACGAAGACCCCGATTACATCGTCGTGTTCGGGGCCGACCACGTGTACCGCATGGATCCCGAGCAGATGGTCCAGTTCCACATCGAAAGTGGTGCGGGGGCGACGGTAGCGGGTATCCGGGCGCCGCGGGCCGAGGCCAGCGCTTTCGGCTGCATCGACGCCGACGAGTCCGGCCGCATCCGGGAGTTCGTCGAAAAGCCTGCCGATCCGCCCGGCACACCCGACGACCCGGAGCAGACGTTCGTGTCAATGGGCAACTACATCTTCACCACGAAGGTGCTCATCGATGCGATCCGCGCCGACGCCGACGACGACCAGTCCGATCACGACATGGGCGGCGACATCATCCCGCGGCTGGTCGGCGACGGCATGGCCGCCGTCTACGACTTCCACAACAACGAGGTGCCCGGCGCCACCGAACGCGACCACGGCTACTGGCGCGACGTCGGGACGCTGGACGCGTTCTACGACGCGCACATGGACCTGGTGTCGGTGCATCCGGTGTTCAACCTCTACAACAAGCGCTGGCCGATCCGCGGCGAGTCGGAGAACCTGGCGCCGGCCAAGTTCGTCAACGGCGGCTCGGCGCAGGAGTCCGTGGTCGGGGCGGGCAGCATCATTTCTGCTGCGTCGGTACGCAATTCGGTGCTGTCGTCCAACGTCGTGGTCGACGACGGCGCGATCGTGGACGGCAGTGTGGTCATGCCGGGCACCCGTGTTGGCCGCGGCGCCGTGGTGCGCCACGCGATCCTGGACAAGAACGTCGTCGTGGGACCGGGCGAGATGGTCGGCGTGGATCTGCAGAAGGACCGCGACCGGTTTGCGATCAGCGCCGGTGGAGTGGTCGCGGTCGGTAAGGGCGTCTGGATCTAAGCGGCGGCTTTGCGTCGTCGCCGACGCACGATACGGATCACGGCCCAGACCAACACGAGCACGGCCACCAGCACCAGCACCGGTACCAGGATCGCGGCGAACACCAGCCCGACACTGAAGATGTCCTCGACTGTGCTGAGCACCGGCGCGGCCATCCCGGCGGTGGCGACGTTGGCCGCGGGCCGCACCGTCGACTTCGTCAGCGAAACGACCAGCGCGGTGACCACGCCGATGGCGACGGGAATCCATTGGCCGGTCTGCGCGAACGCCCCGGGGTCGGTGACCGCGGCTGTCTGGGCGGCCGTGCCAGAACCGAACACGATGCCGCCTGCCGTCGGCCGGACGAACGTCTGGATCGTGTCGTTGATGCTGTCGAGAGCGGGGATCTTGTCGGCGACAATCTCGACGACCAGCAGCGCGGCGACGATCGTCATGACCCAGCCGTTCTCCAGCCAGGCCCAGCCGTGGGGCAGCGTCACCAGGTCGGTGAACCGCGACAGCAGGCCGAGCGCCAGCAGCGGGATGT
>JAVRPG010000753.1:0-4942 GCA_032162325.1 Mycobacterium sp.
CAACCAGGCCTCGCTGCTGCCGGGGCTGAACTCCAACTTCTCGATCTACGACGCCGACGACTCGCGGCGGTTGCTGCTGATGATCGGCAAGGACATGGGGCTGGACACCAAGCGGTATTCGCCGCGATTGCTGGCCAACGGCATCTCTAACCTCAAGAACGAGCTGATCGGCCCCGAGGAGGCGGCCGCCGACGCTGCGGACGCCGGCGAGGATCTGGTGCGCATCATCGCCGAGGTCTACGCCGAGTACCAGCGCCGGCTGCGGGCGGCCAACGCCCTGGACTTCGACGACCTGATCGGCGAGACAGTCGCTGTGCTGCAAGCCTTTCCGCAGATCGCGCAGTACTACCGGCGACGGTTCCGGCACATCCTCGTCGACGAGTATCAGGACACCAACCACGCGCAGTACGTGTTGGTCCGCGAACTTGTCGGCCGCGAAACCGAGGACGGCGTCGCGCCCGCAGAGCTGTGTGTGGTGGGCGACGCGGACCAGTCCATCTACGCGTTCCGCGGTGCCACGATCCGCAACATCGAAGACTTCGAACGCGACTTCCCCAACGCCACAACGATTCTGCTGGAGCAGAACTACCGGTCGACGCAGAACATCTTGAGCGCGGCCAACTCGGTGATCTCCCGCAACGCCGGGCGCCGCGAGAAGCGTCTGTGGACCGACGCCGGGGAGGGTGAGCTCATCGTCGGCTACGTCGCCGACAACGAGCATGACGAGGCGCGCTTCGTCGCCGAGGAGATCGACGCGCTCGCCGACAAGGGCGACGTCACGTATAACGACGTCGCGGTCTTCTACCGCACCAACAACTCGTCGCGCGCCCTGGAGGAAGTCTTCATCCGGGCCGGCATACCGTACAAAGTCGTTGGCGGCGTTCGGTTTTACGAACGCAGGGAGATCCGCGACATCGTCGCCTATCTACGGGTGCTGGACAACCCCGGCGACTCCGTGAGCATGCGGCGCATCCTGAACACGCCGCGGCGCGGCATCGGTGACCGCGCCGCAGCCTGTGTAGCCGTGTACGCCGAGAACATCGGAGCGTCGTTCAATGACGCGCTGCAGGCCGCCGCCGAGGGCAAGGTGCCGATGCTGAACACCCGCTCGGAGAAGGCCATTGCGAGTTTCGTCGATCTGCTCGACGATCTGCGCGGTCGCCTCGACGGTGAACTCGGCGAGCTCGTCGAGGCCGTACTCGAACGGACCGGCTACCGTACCGAACTTGAATCCTCCAGCGATCCACAGGATCTGGCGCGGCTGGACAACCTCAACGAATTGGTCAGCGTCGCACACGAATTCAGCACCGACCTGGCCAACGCCGAAGCTCTGGGCGAGGTCGACCCTGCCGACGAGGACATTCCCGACACCGGCGTGCTGGCGAAGTTTCTCGAGCGGGTGTCGCTGGTCGCCGACGCCGACGAGCTGCCCGAGCACGGCGCAGGCGTGGTGACGATGATGACGCTGCACACCGCGAAGGGGCTGGAGTTCCCGGTGGTGTTCGTGACGGGCTGGGAGGACGGCATGTTCCCGCACATGCGGGCGCTGGGCGATCCGACCGAGCTGTCCGAGGAGCGGCGGCTGGCCTATGTCGGTATCACCCGGGCGCGGCAACGGCTCTACGTCAGCCGGGCCAGGATCCGCTCGTCGTGGGGCCAACCGATGCTCAACCCCGAATCCCGGTTCCTGCGCGAGATTCCGCAGGAGCTCATCGATTGGCGGCGCACGGAGCCGACACCGTCGCTTTCGGCTCCGGTCAGCGGTGCGGGCCGATTCGGCACTCCGCGCCCGTCGCCGGCGCGCTCAGCGGCCGGAAAACGCCCGTTGCTGGTGCTGGAGCCGGGCGATCGGGTCACCCACGACAAGTACGGCCTTGGCCGCGTCGAGGAGGTGTCCGGCGTCGGTGAGTCGGCCATGTCGCTCATCGACTTCGGCAGCTCCGGGCGGGTCAAGCTGATGCACAACCACGCGCCCGTCACCAAGCTGTAGGGCGCCGCCGAACGTGCGGCCACTGCGACGTTTTGGCAGTTTTTTCGCCGTGGACGCAGGCTCGTTGACCTGTCGGTGGCCGTCGGCACACTTCGGCCATGAGGGAGCCATTCGTTGGCAACGCCAGCACGCACTGCGTTCGACATCGCGTGCCGGTATCCGCTCGGCGAGGCGGTCGCCGCGATCGACGCATTGGCGCGCGCGACGCATTTCAAGATGGCTGACGTCGAGCTGTTGGCCGACCGATACAGAGGTCGCCGTGGTATCCGCAAGGCGCTCACTGTGCTTGACCTCGTTGATTCCGGTGCGGAGTCGCCAATAGAGACCTGGCTGCGGCTTCTGGTCATCCGAAATGGCTTTCCGCGGCCGCAGACGCAGATCCCGGTGTACGACGAATATGGCGTGCTGGTCGCCGTCCTGGACATGGGGTGGGAGGACATCAAGCTGGCGCTCGACTACGAGGGCGACCACCATCGAAGCCCAATCCGGTTCAACAAGGACATCAGGCACGATGACGTCACAGAACTCGGGTGGATGGACATCCGCGTCACGTCGCGGGACACCGAAGGCGGCATCATCGCCCGCCTAACCGCCGAATGGAGACGTCGAACGTGAAGCCACCGCTTGACAATGCCGGCGATTATTTCGCATTGAGTGCACGCTCGGCGGAAAGCTAGCCGCGGCCTAGGGCCTGGCCCACAGGCGGGTGGCCGGCAGCAGAGCCAACAAAACGCTGGCCACCGGCAGCACGGGGATCGCGTAGACCACCGGCGACAGTTTCGCTCCCGCGACGAACAGGCCCGCGAAGATCAGCAGCGCCACGACCGAACCCACCACGATCAGCAGCCTGCCCATCCGCCGGCGCAACAGCAGTGCGATCAGCCCGCCGATGAGGGCCGCCGCGGATACCGCGGTGAGAAAGCCGATGGCCACACAGAACAGCCGATCGGACCGCCACCAGCCGGTGATCAGGTCTGTGGCGATGACCGCGGTGGACCAGCCGGTCAGGATGCTTGCAACGGCCGTGGCGACGGCCGCCCCCGGGCTGGCACGCGCCGAGCGCGGCGCGCCCACCACGGCCGGCCTGGCCCGCGGGATGTAGCTCGTCTGCGACTCCGCACCGGCGGCGGCCCCGATGTAACTGGTTTGCGGCTCGGCTAGCGCAGGGATCTCACCGGTCGGATGACGCCGGATGATGCTGGTCTGCGGCTCGGACTCGGCCGGCTGCGGGGCAGACGGTGTCGCGCCGTCGGATTGCCGCCGGATGCGTGGTCGATCGGGAAGGGGTTGGTCGGACGGGCCGTCACTCACATCTAGCCAACGTAGCTGCCGGGACTAAGTCCCCGCTTGGCCAGCCACGGTACCGGATCGATGAAGTCGGTGCCGTTGAGCAGAACCGAGAAGTGGCAGTGCGGGCCGGTGGAGTTGCCGCGGTTGCCGATGGTCGCGATCTGATCGCCGGCCATCACGCGGTCGCCCTTGCTGACCAGCCACGTGTTCACGTGGCCGTACAAGGTGACGGTGCCGTCGGCGTGCCGCAGCTTGACCCATGCGCCGTAACCCGCGGTCGGTCCCGCGTCGATGACCACACCGTCGGCAACCGCGTAGATGGGCGTCCCGATCGAATTGGCGATGTCGATGCCGGCGTGCAGCACGCCCCAGCGGTATCCGAAGCCTGATGTCCACACGCCCTTGGTCGGCATCACGAACAACGGCCGGTTCATCCGGGCTTCGCGGTCGGCACGCTCCTGGGCGAACGCGGCGGCCTTGGTGATCTCCTCGGCGTGCACCGTCTCGTTGGCCGCAGGAGTGACGGAGACGATCTGCATGCCGTCCACCGTGCCGGTGACGATCCCGCCGCCGATCGCGGATTGGTCTGCGGCAAGGACGGCCTCCGCGGGCGCCTTGGCGGAGGCGTTGGCCATGGAATACGCGCCGGCCGCGGTCGCGCCGACGGCCATCGCGGCGACCATCAGCCGGCCCTTGACGGGCACGTCCTGCTTGCGGTGCAGGCCGCGGCGGCCGGAGATGTCGAGGATGTCGGTGGCGGCCACGCCGTCGCTGGTGTCGGTGTGGCTGTCGCGGTACGCGTGCGTGGCGCGACGCTCTTCGCGCGGATCCGGGCGGAAGTCGGAGGGCACCGCCAGCCGCAGCGGGATCAGATCGTCGGTGTCGTGGAGGTCGTCGAGCTCGGGCGCATGGATGACCTGGGATTCGCGGTCGAACGCGCAATTCTCTCGAAAGTCCAGGTCAGCGAGGTCGCCAAACTCGTTGAACGGAATGATGTCGGTGATTTCCGACGCGTCCAGATCGGCTTCGGATACTTCCCGGGTGTGCCGAGCGTTCGTCGCAACTCCAGCCTGAGATCGAGACGAACGGTGCTGTGCCAACCTGAAATATCCTTCTAGTCGTGACCTAAACGTGATCTAGACCAGAGGCACGTTAACCAAATTCCAATGTTGGTGGCAACTCGTGCGGGTATTCCACCGGGGATTGTGAGCTGTATCACTGTCACCCGGCGGTGAGATCTACCACATGAGTGGTAGGCGGTGCCGAAGGCTTCGGCTCGTGTGGATAAAGTTCCCCCGAGCCCGTCAGGCGCAAACCTTCGAAGTCAACGCAGACAGACAGTGAGTCAATGGATCTCTTCGAATACCAAGCGAAAGAGCTGTTCGCCAAGCACAACGTGCCCACCTCGCCCGGTCGGGTCACCGACACCGCAGAGGGTGCCAAGGCCATCGCCGAGGAAATCGGTAAGCCCGTCATGGTCAAGGCGCAGGTCAAGACCGGCGGTCGCGGCAAGGCCGGCGGCGTGAAGTACGCGGCCACCGCCGACGACGCGTTCACTCACGCGCAGAACATCCTCGGCCTGGACATCAAGGGCCACATCGTGAAGAAGCTGCTGGTCTCGGAGGCCAGCGACATCGCCGAGGAGTACTACATCTCGTTCCT
>JAVRPG010000754.1:0-5826 GCA_032162325.1 Mycobacterium sp.
CATTGGGGCTGTGGATTTCGCTCGCGATCGTGTGGGCCTGTGTGCCGCTGTACTACCTGGCAAAGGCGGCGCGCCGTCGTATGAGCGCCGGTCCCGGGAGCAGACCCTCTTCACGGTCCTAGCGTCGAGTTCGACGCCAGGGCTGTTGATAGGCGTCACGGCGGGTCTGTTCGCAGCCCTTGAGTCGATCTCGGCGATAGTGCCGCGCCACCTACCAGTTCGTCAGGATGAAGTGGTTGAGCAGGAGAGCGCCTGCGACGTTGAGCGCCAGCCACCAGCGGTGTGACCGCGGCGGCAACAATGCGCCTGCGGCGGTGAGCCATACCGTGAACGGCAGCCAGATGCGTTCGGTCTCGGCCTTGCTCAACATGGACAGGTCCGCGAACACGATCGCCAGCAGCGCGCCGAGCACCACGAGGTGCAGCCCGGAGCGGCGCTTGATTGCCGCGATGTCGAATGCCCGGCCGATACCGGCCACACTGCCGAGCCCGATCGCACACACCACCGACCCGAAGTTCGCCCACGACCAGTACTGGAACGGCCGGTCGTTGGCGATGCCCTGCCAATAGCGTTCCTGCACCAGCGTGTAGCCGTCGAACCACCAGAACCCCGCGGCCGCGAACACGCCGACGACGGCCAGGGCGGCCAGCACCGCGGGAACCAGGGCACCCATGGCAGCCCGCCAATCCACCGCCGCGATCAGCACCGCCACCGCAGGCAGCGCCATCAGCGCGAGGCCGTAGTTCAAGAAGATGCCCCAGCCGAGCAGGAGCCCAGAACCCACGGCCGCCAGCATCGGCCACCGCACCGTGCGCCGGGCGGCCAGCGCCAACAGCGCGATGCCCCACGCGGCCACACCGGCGTAGTAGCCGTCGGCCGACACGGCGACCCAGATGGCCGTCGGCGCCACCGCGACGAACGGCGCCACCAGTCGTGCCGTGTTGTCATCCGCCAAGGCGCGGACCGCAACCACGATCGCGGCCGCGGCGCTGGACCCGACCACCAGGCACAGCAGTCCCGCCCATGCGCCGCCGCCCAGCCCGATGCGGTCGAGCCAGACGAACGTGAGCAGCGCACCGGGCGGATGGCCCGACACGTGCGTGATCCACGAATTCGGTTGGAAATCAGGGATTCTGCTTGCGAACGTGCGCACCGCGTCGGGAATGTCGGTGATGGTCGGCACCTGGCGCAAGTACTCGTGACGGGTGGTGAGCCTGCCGGCGAAGCCGCGCTGCCAGCCGTCGATCATTGCCAGGGAGAACGCCCATGCGCATGCGGCGGCCCAAGTGACCCATGGCAGCGCCCGCCACGGCAGGCGTTGCGCCACGGCCTGACCCCACACGACGGCGGCTATACCGATGACGATCGCCGGGACGGTGCCCCAGCCGACGTGGGCGTTCCACCACCCGAAGATCGGCGCCGTGTCGGCGAAGCCGTGCAGCCGTGCCGCTGAGGCGTTGATCAGCGGGGTGACGATGCCGAGGTGCAGATGCGGCACGACGAACGCCGCGACCACCAGGAGCACGCCGACGGTGACCGCCACCGCCTCCCTGCGACCGATCCGCACGCCCGCCAGCCTATTGCCACCGCCGCGCTGGTCGGCCGCGAGCGCTAACGAAGTGTGTTCCGCCAGGACACCACTTGCTCTAGCTCTGTGAGGTCGTAGCTCCCGTCGCTCGGGGCGATCTCGACGGTGAATAGTGTGACGCCGGCGTCGACGAACTCGTCGGCACTGCGCCGGTCGAACCCCGACGAGAACGCGGGTGACGAAGCCACCGAGCGCTCGATGTGTGCGCCGTCGCGACCGGCGGCGGTCGCAAGCTCGTCGAGCAGCTTGCTCTTGCGGCGGTAGACGTCGATCGGGAACGGGAAGCTGTGCCAGATGTCGGCGTGACGCGCCACGGCAGGGAGGCTCCGCTTCTCGCCCGCGCCACCGATCAATATCGGAATGTGGCGGACCGGCCGCGGCACGAGTTGCGCGAGCCTGCGTTCGATCCGCTCGATGCCCGCGTCGAACAGGTCCAGCCGCGACGTGGTGGTGCCGTAGTCGTATCCGTAAGTGGTGTAATCCTTTTCGTACCAGCCAGAGCCAAGGCCGAGGATCAGCCGTCCGCCGCTGATGTGGTCCACGGTACGGGCCATGTCGGCGAGCAGGTCCGGATTTCGGAAGCCGATGCCGGTCACCAGCAGTCCGATTTCGGCGCGCGTCGTGATCTCACCCCACGAGGCCAGTGCCGTCCAACCCTCGAAATTGATGACGTCGGGCTGGTCTGCAGCGAGTACCGGCCGGTGGTCGACAATTCCGTCGACCGCGGGCTTGTGGAAGTGGTCGTAGCCGAAGATGACGTCGGCCCCTATTTCCTCGGCACGAATGACGGCGGAGCGCCAGGAGCGGTAGTCTGCGGCCCCGCCGGGTTGGATCTGAGCAGCGATACGGATTGGTTTGGTCATGCTTCAGGCCAACCGAAGATACGGACTATTCATTCCATAACGGCGTAACGTAGAGGCATGGCCCGTCCCCGCAAGTTCGATGAAAGCGATGTCGTCGCCGCAGCGCGCGACGAGTTCTGGTCGCGCGGGTACGCCGCGACGTCGGTCGACGACCTGACGTCCGTCACCGGCCTCGGCAAGGGCAGCCTCTATGGCGCGTTCGGCGACAAGCACGGACTATTCCTGCGTGCGCTCGACGACTACATCGGCATCGCGCTTGACGGTGTTCGCGCCCAACTCCGCGATCTCGCCTACAGCGCCTATGACCGGCTGACGCGACACATCCGCGCGCAGGCGAGGGGGATCGCCGCCGACAAGTCTCGCCGCGGCTGCATGATGGCCAAGAGCGCCGCCGAACTGAGTGCCACCGATGAGACCGTGGAGCGGGCGGTCGGGCATGCCTACGCGACATGGCTGACGGAACTCGCCGACTGCATCAAAGAGGCGCAGCGCGACGGAATGATCGACAAGAAGCAGAATCCGCAGGCGCTGGCCACGACCCTGCTCGCCTTAATGCGGGGGCAGGAAGCGCTTCACAAGGGCGGTGTGAAGTCCGCACAGCTCAAGGCGTCGGCCGAACAGATGATTGCGCTGATTCCCACCGGCCCGAAATAGCGCGGAATAGAAACGGCGGCCGATGCGTCGTAGTTCTTGACTACACGGTCCAGAACTCACGAAAGGCACGACGATGGCACTTCTCAAGGGCAAGACAGCGGTAATCACCGGCGGCACCACCGGCATCGGGTTGGCGACCGCCAGGCGGTTCGTCGAGGAGGGCGCATACGTCTTCATCAGCGGACGGCGCCAGGCCGAACTCGATGCGGCGGTCAAGGAACTCGGTGAGAACGCCAGCGGCGTCCAGGGCGACGTCGGCAAGGCCGAGGATCTCGACCGGCTCTACGCCGCGGTGGCCGACAGCGGTCGGCGCCTCGACGTGGTATTCGCCAACGCGGCGGTCGTCGACGTCGCACGGATCGGCGACATCACCGAGGAGCACCTCGACTATCAGCTGGACGTAGACTTCAAGGGCGTCGTCTTCACGGTGCAGAAGGCGCTGCCGCTGCTCAACGACGGCGGCTCGATCATCCTCAACTCGTCCAACACGAACGCCAAGGGCAGCGACGGCATCGGCGTGTACGCGGCGATCAAGGCGGCGCTGCGCTCATTCGCCCGGACGTGGGCAAGTGAGTTGCGGGACCGCAAGATTCGCGTCAACGTGGTCAGCCCCGGCGCGACCGAAACGCCGGGCATCAACACCCTCGCCGGCTTGCTCTTCCCCGGTCCGAACGCCGCACAGCAGTTCGAGGACTACCAGATCAGCACTGTTCCGCTGGCGCGCTACGGCACGCCGGACGAAGTCGCCAACGCGGCGCTGTTCCTGGCCTCGGACCTGAGCAGCTTCACCACCGGCGCCGACATCCCGGTCGACGGCGGCCTCAACCAGATCTGAATCTCGCAATTAATCGCCGAAACTGTATTCCAGCAGGCTGGTACTCGGACTTTCGCTGGTGGAATACAGTTTCGGCGGAAATCTAGTAGAGCACCTGCGCGGTGAACGGCCTGCTCAGCCGCCGAACCGCGCCGCGAGTTCGCGCCTGTCCACCTTCCCGATGCCGCGGCGGGGCAGCTCATCGACGAGATGTAGGACGCGCGGCGCCGCCGTCGACGACAACGCTGAAGCGACGTGCGCCCGTAGCTCGCTCAACGTTGGTGCCGGGCGTCCGGTGGCGACGACGACGGCCGCGACCACTCGCTGTCCCAGTCGTTCGTCGGCCACGCCGAACACCGCGGAGTCGGCCACCGCGGGGTGGGTCGCCAACGCGGCCTCCACCAACTGCGGCAATACTGTCAACCCGCCGGTGCTGATCGCATCGTCGACCCGGCCCAGCACTCGCAACATGCCTGAATCATCAACGGCGCCAATGTCGTCGGTGCGAAACCAGCCCGGCTCCGCGAACGGATCCGGTTCCACCGGATTGCGGTAGCCCTTCGCCAGCGTCGCGCCGCCGAGCATCACCCGACCGTCGTCGATGCGCACCCTGACCCCGTCCAGGGCAACGCCATCGTACACACATCCACCGGCCGTCTCGCTCATCCCGTACGTCCGCACCACCGAAATCCCTGCCGCCGTGGCTCTTTCGGCAACGCCCTCCGGCATCGGTCCACCGCCGATCAGCACCGCGTTCAGCGACGCCAGCGCCGCCGCAGCCGCGGGGTCCCGCAGCGCCTTGTCCAGCTGCGCCGCGACCAGCGACGCATAACGGCGGCTCGACCCCAATGACGCCACAGCGGAGGCCAATTCGGCCCCGTCGAACCCGGCCGGTACCGCGACAGGCGTCGTATCCGCGATGACACTACGCACCAGCACCTGCAGCCCGGCCACGTGATAGGCAGGCAGGGCCAGCAGCCACCGCCCGGGACCGCCCAGCCTGCGGTGCGTGGCCTCCGCGCTGGCGGTCAACGCCGACGCGGTGAGCATCGCTCCCTTGGGCACACCCGTCGTGCCCGACGTCGAAACCACCACCGCAACGTCGTCGTCGATCGGCTCACCGGCTCTCAACGACGTTGTCAACAAAGAACTTTGGCGCGGATCGTCGGCCGGTACCGGAAGCACGGCCCCGCCACCGCCGGCCAGCACGTCCTCGAACAACGGCAGCAGCGACAGCGCTGACGCACCTGACGGGACAGCGACGGAGCGCAGGACGGCTATTCGGCCTCCTCGGCGTCGCGCGGGTCGTCCAACGGCCATCCCTTGGCGGCCAAGCGGTTTCGCACTCGCTCGATGTCCTCCGGGGCGGGCAATTCGTCGGTGATCGCGGTGATCAGCACCCCGATGTCGACGTTGTCGAATTCCCCGCGTTCCGACAACTCCGTCGCCACTACCTTCACGTCATCGTCGGTGAGCCGTGGCTTGAGTAGTGCGAACAGCGGAACCCGGTCGGGACCGGGTACACCTTCGGGATACCCCGAGGTGATCCACGCCACGATCTTGGCGAGAAACTTGGTCACAGTGTCAACTCCCCACGGAGGCCGACGGCCTCGGTTCCCTGGACAGGTCGATGGTAGTGCTCCCCTCAGTCGACGGCGCAGAAGAACCCTTACGGGCTGCCAGGGGAAGAATGGATGAACACCTCACTGGGTAAGGCAAAGCTGCAGGTCGGAGGGGCCGTTTAGGGTAGCTAGCCGCTGGTCAAATGCGCCGGTGCCAGAATTAGCAGCCATGAGCGCAGAGATGATCATCCTGGTGCTGCTGATAGCAACAGCACTCGCATTCGACTTCACGAACGGATTCCACGACACCGGAAACGCGATGGCGACGTCGATCGCCACCGGGGC
>JAVRPG010000755.1:0-4895 GCA_032162325.1 Mycobacterium sp.
GACAACGTCGCCGCCGAACTCAACGCCCGACCACGCAAACGCCACAACTGGCGCACCCCAGCCGAAGAACTCGACCGACTACTCTCAAACCCGTCCGCATACGTTGCAGCCACCGCTTGAGTTCAAGTCGGGATTTCGCGATCTGCCCGCAGTCTCGCGAGGGTGCACATGGCGCTTGATAGCTTGAGCGGATGACCGGTACACCCGACGCGACGAAACCGCTGGCCGGGGTGCGGATCGTCGAGATCTCGAGCTTCGTCGCGGTGCCGCTGGCGGGGATGACACTGGCCCAGCTGGGCGCCGAGGTGATCCGGGTCGACCCCGTCGGCGGCGCGGCCGACTATCACCGCTGGCCGCTCACCGACGAGGGCGACAGCATCTACTGGGCGGGCCTGAACAAAGGCAAGCGATCGGTGGCGGCCGATATGCGCTCGCAGGAGGGCCAAGACCTCGTGCAGCGGCTGATCGCGGACAGCGGCGTTCTGGTGACGAATGTCGCTGGACGCCAATGGCATTCGTACGACACGCTGACGCGGCTGCGGCCCGACCTGATTCACGTCGAGGTGTCCGGCCGCGCCGACGGCGGCACCGGCGTGGACTACACTGTTAACGCCGGGATCGGATTTCCGATGGTGACCGGTCCGGCCGATCTCGCTACACCGGTCAATCATGTTCTGCCGGCGTGGGATGTCGCGTGCGGCATCTACGCGGCGCTGGCCGTCGTCACCGCGTTGCGCCATCGCGACGCCACCGGGCAGGGCCAGCAGATCAGCATTCCGTTGGAGAACGTGGCGCTGGCCACCGCGGGCAATCTCAGCTTCTTCACCGAGGTCATGGTGAACGGCACCAGCCGCGAACGCATCGGCAATTCGGTCTACGGCCAGTACGGCCAGGACTTTACCAGCAGTGACGGCGTGTCGTTCATGATCGTCGCGCTCACCGGGCGTCACTTCCGCGACCTCACCGAACTGACCGCAACGACGAAATCTGTTGCCGCGCTAGCTGAAACGCTCGGCGCCGACTTTACCGACGAAGGTGAACGGTTCCGGCACCGCGACGCGCTGACGGGCCTGTTCGGTGAATGGTTCTCCGCGCACACAGCCGCGGAGATTACCGCCGCCCTGTCGGCGACGTCCGTGCTGTGGGACCGCTACCGAAGCTTCGCCGAGGTGGTCACCGATGACAGGGTGGTCGCCAACCCGATGTTCACCCCGCTCGAACAGCCCCGGATCGGGCAGTACCTGGCGCCGGGGCTGCCGCTCGAGATCGACGGGGCGTACCCACCCGCCGTCGCCGCACCGGCGCTCGGCGACGACACCGCCGCGGTGCTGGGCGAGTGGCTCGGATTGAGCGTCGACGAGATCGGCCGGCTCACCGAATCGGGCACGGTGGCATGAGCGCACTGCTCAAGCTGCTCGACATGTCGCCGGGCGCAGACGCGGACACCTGGGTCGGGCCCGCCAGCGGGCCGGCCGGAAAGCGCGCCTACGGTGGGCAATTCGTCGCGCAGAGCCTGGCCGCCGCCTTGCACACGGTCGCCGCCGACCGGCCGCCGACGAACATGCACCTGCAGTTCCTACGCGGCGGCGAAGCCGGCGACCCCGTCGAGTACACGGTGGCCCGGGTGTTCGACGGCAGGACCGCGGCCGCGCGCCGCGTCGAGTCGCGCCAGGACGGGCGCCTGCTGACGACGGCCACCGTGTCGTTCGCCGCCGAGCTGCCCGGCCCTGAACACGGGCACCGGCCGGTCATGCCTTCCGATCCCACGACGCTGCCGCGCACCGGCCCCGCAGGAGCGGCGCCATCGATGCCGCTGGAGGAGCTCGACATCAGGATCGCCGACGACACCTCGACCGGCGAGTTCGTGCGGCGATTGTGGTGGAGGGCAACGGTTCCGCTTCCCGACGACCCGACGGTGCACACATTGGTCGCGACCTACGTCACCGACGTCTACATGATCGACCCCGCGTTGCAGGTGCACGGGCATTCGATGAAGGCCCGCAGCCATCGCAGCGGCACCACCGACTCGTCGATCTGGTTTCACCGACCCGTTCGGGCCGACGAATGGAATCTGCTGGAGTGCCGCTCCCCGGCCGCGGCGCGCGGACGTGGAGTCGTCACCGCCAGTTGGTTGCGCGCCGACGGCACCATCGCGGCCACCATGGTGCAGGAGGGACTCATCGCAGAGCGGGAACCCTCGTCGAGCTGAGCGGGCGCAACCTCCCGCGAATCCGCTTACGCAGCACCGTGACCAGATGCGTCAGCACGACTCCGACGACGACGGATGCGACGACACCGAGCACCGGATGGCCGCCGAACAGCGGGTAGACCTGGTAGTGGGTGAGGTAGATGTACAGCGACGCGTGATCCCGGCGATGACGGTGGCCGGCGTCCGCCGCGATGTCTGTGGTGGATTCCATTGCCGTCGATGACGACGTCGGGTTCATACGTCTGCACGATCGCCGTGTGGTCGCGCTGCGCATCGACGGGCAGCACGACATGCCCGCTGGCCATCGCCGCCAGGTAGCGCACCAAAGTGGCCACGTCGTTGCGGGTTTCGAGCAGCACGAGGCGACGAGGCCCACCGAGGTCCTCCGCGGCGGCAGCGACAGTATCGGCGAGCTGGTGGTACGAAAGCTGTCGGGTGTCCGTCAGCACCGCCACCCGCTCGCCGCGGCCGCGCAGGTGGTCGAGGACCCCGCTCATGTGAGCACGATCCCGGTGCCCACCACCTCGATCCTCACCTTGGCGTCGATGGGCGGCGGGTCGAGGCTGTGCTGGCGCACGATAAGCGGGGCCGTGTCACCGGCCGGGTCGATGGTCAACAGCACGTCGTGGCCGAGGAACTCGGTCGCGACCACCGTTCCGACGCCGTCAAGCCGTTCACTGTCCGAAACCACCGTCGCGACAAGCTGTTCGGGCCGCAGAACGAGCGTGGCTGGGCCGTCGGCAGCCGGTCCCTGCACAGGTGTGCGGCCGAGCGCGCAGTCGGCGACTCCCGATGCGACAGTGCAGGGAAGTGAAATGCAATCGCCGAGGAATTCAGCGGTGAAACGGTCGGTGGGTTGCCGGTATACCTGCTCCGGGCTGCCGACCTGTGTGAAACGCCCGTCGCGCATGACCGCCACCTGATCCGCGATCGACAGCGCCTCTTCCTGGTCGTGAGTCACCAGAAGCGTTGTCACGCCCGCGTCGGTGAGCAGACCGGCCACCGCCTTGCGGGTGGATGCGCGCAACCCCGTATCGAGCGCGCTGAACGGCTCGTCGAGCAGCATCAGGACCGGGTGTCTGGCGAGCGCACGCGCCAGCGCGACGCGCTGCTGTTGGCCCCCGGAGAGTTGGTGTGGGCGGCGGGACGCATATGACGCGTCCAGGGAAACGGTTTCGAGCAGCTCACTGACGCGGGCGCGCACCTCGCTGCGGGCAGTACCGCGCAATCCATATGCGATATTCTGGCCGACGGTCAGGTGCGGGAACAGCGCACCGTCCTGCGCAACGTAGCCGACACCCCGACGATGCGGTGCCACAGCGCTTTCCGGGCTCGCGGCCTGTCGTCCGGCGATGGTGATCGTTCCGGCGTCGGGTGTCTCGAACCCGGCTATGAGCCGCAGCAGCGTGGTCTTGCCGCAACCCGACGATCCGACCACGGCGGTCATGGTGCCCGGTTGGAGATCGAGGTCGATGTCGTGCAGCACCGTGTTTGCGTGGAAAGACTTGGCGAGTCCTTTCACGTCGAGGATGGTGGTCGTCATAGCGCGGCCACCTTCGTCGACTGCCGGAACAGCACCAGTGTCACCGGGATCGCGAGCACCACCAACACGAGCGCGTAGGGGGCGGCGGCCGCGTAGTCCAGCTCGCTGGAAAACGACCAGAATCGCATCGACAGCGTCCTGGTGCCGGTCGGTGCGAGCAGCAGCGTCGCGGTCAATTCGGTTGCCACAGCGACGAATACCAGCGATGCACCGGCAGCCGCGGCGGGCGCGGTCAGTCGCAATGTGACCCGCAGGAAGGTCACCGACGGCGAGCTGCCCAGCGACCGGGACGCCTCTTCGAGGCTCGGCGGCACCTGGGCGAGCCCGGCCCGCACGTTGACCAGTGCCCGCGGCATGAACAGCAGCACGTAGGCGAACACGATCAGCGCGACACTCTGGTAGAGCGGGCGGGCGACGTGAATGGTGACCGTCACGAGCGCGAGGGCGGTGACAATGCCGGGAAGAGAGCTGGTGACGTAGTTGGCGCCCTCCACCGTGCGGGCCAACACGCCGCTGGACCGCACGGCGACCCACGCGACGGGGAATGCCAGCACGGTGGTCAGCACCGCCGCGACCGTGGCAAGCCCGATGGTTTGGCCAAGCGCGGTGACGATGTCGTCGAGCACCCACACGTCGGCGCCGCCGATCCACAGCCAGCGCAGGATCGTCCACAACGGCACGCCGAGCGCCAGCATGGCCAGCGCGGCCAGACCGGCTTGCGCGGGTATTGTGTTGCGGCCCAGTCGGACCGGGGTCGCGGCGCGTGGCGCGCCTGCGCCGAGGCGGGCGAACCGGGCGCGTCCGCGAGCCAGCGCCTCGGCCACCAGCAGCACCAGGCAGAGCAACACCAACACCCCGGCGAGCATGCTGCCCGCCGCCCCGTCGAAGGTGACCTGGAACTGTTGGAAGATCGCGACGGTGAAGGTGTCGAACCGCAGCATCGCGAATGCGCCGAACTCGGCGAGTAGGTGCACGCCGATCAACAGGCCGCCGCCGAGGATGGCCAGCCGCAGCTCCGGCAGCACCACCCTGAAGAACACGCCTGCCGAGTCGGAACCCAAAGCTCGGGCCGACTCCTCGACGGCGGGATCGAGCCTGCGGAGCGTCGCCGCCACCGGCAGGTACATGAACGGGAAGTACGAC
>JAVRPG010000756.1:0-3349 GCA_032162325.1 Mycobacterium sp.
CGACGAGGGCGGGTGGGAGGTCCGCTGGAGCGCGACGGGGTTGCATCCGCGGCTCGGCGAACACCAGACGTTCGCGCTGCGCGCCGATGCGCCTCGGCGGGCGTCGGTCAACGAGCGTGGCGGCACCGACGTGCTGGTGCCTGGCAATCTGTATCACTACGAGCTGGACGCGAAGTCGGCAGGCGGCGCGTTGATGGCGACCGCGCGGGCCGTGGCTGATGCGCTGCGACCGTTCGACAACACCGTGGACGCGCAGCGGCTCGCGGAACAAGCCAGCTCGTCGAAGGATCCGCTGAGCCTGATCACGCTGCGCCAGTCCGATCACGACCGGGTGGCCGGGGCCATCGGGGCGCTGCCCGGTGTCGTGGTCACACCGCAGGCCGAGCTGCTGCCGACGGACGATTCGTTCGCGCCCGACATCGTCAGCCAGGTCAAGAACGCGGTCGTCGACGAACTCGACGGCGACGCGGGCTGGCGGGTGGTCAGCGTCAATCAGAACGGTGCTGACGTCGACGTGCTCAACGAAGTGCCGGGCGCCCCTGCGCCTTCGGTCACCATCAGCCTGGATCGGTCCGTGCAGCTCGCGGCGCAGAACGCCGTCAACACCACCGGCAAGAAGGCGATGATCGTGGTGATCAAGCCGTCGACCGGTGAGATCCTGGCCGTCGCTCAGAACGCGGCCGCCGACGGCGAGGGACCGCTGGCGACCACCGGCCTGTACCCACCAGGGTCGACGTTCAAGATCATCACCGCAGGCGCGGCCATTGACCGCGACATGGCCACGCCCAACACATTGCTCGCTTGCCCGGGTGTCATGGACATCGGCCAGCGCATCGTCCCCAACTACGGCGGGTTCGACCTCGGCACGGTGCCGATGTCGCGCGCGTTCGCCAGTTCGTGCAACACCACCTTCGCCGAACTCGCCAGCAGGATGCCGCCTCGCGCGCTCACGATGGCCGCCGCCCAATACGGGATCGGCCCGGACTACCGGATCGAGGGCATCACCACGGTGTCCGGCTCGGTGCCGCCGACCGTGAACCTCGCCGAGCGTACGGAGGACGGTTTCGGCCAGGGCAAGGTGTTGGTCAGCCCGTTCGGGATGGCGCTGGCCGCGGCAACGGTTGCGGCCGGGAAAACGCCTGTGCCGCAACTGATTGAGGGCCGCCAGACGGTGATCACCGGAGACAGCTCACCGATCACGCCGAAAATGCTCGACGGGCTACGGCCGATGATGCGACTAGTGGTCACCAACGGCACCGCCAAGGATCTCGACGGTTCGGGTGACGTGCGCGGCAAGACCGGTGAGGCCGAATTCAACGGCGGATCGCACGCGTGGTTCGCGGGCTACCGCGGCGACATGGCTTTCGCGGCGCTGATTGTCGGGGGCGGCAGCTCGGAGTACGCGGTGCGGATGCTCAGGGGCATGTTCGAACAGCTGCCGCCCGACTACCTGGCCTGAGTAACCTGTCCGCAGAGGGCTATGACAGGTATCAATCATGAATCCGCGATGCGCGTCTCCGACGCCGACCGCAACGGCACGCTGCGGCGGCTGCACAACGCGGTCGCGCTCGGGCTCATCGATATCGACGAGTTCGAGGAACGCTCGGCACTGGTGTCGCGGGCCAGGCTGCACTCCGATCTCGACGCGCTCGTCGGCGACCTGCCAGGCCCCGGTGCGATCGTCACCTCTGCTGCCGACCGGGTCGAATTGCGCGGGGTGCTCGGCTCACTCAAGCGCCAGGGCGAGTGGATCGTGCCGACGCGGCTGGCCCTGCACCGGCGGATGGGTTCTGTGGACCTGGACCTCACTCGCGCCCGGTTCGCCGGGCCGATGGTGGTCGTCGAACTCGACATGAAGTTCGGCGGGCTGGACCTCCGGCTGCCCGACGGCGCCAGCGCCTCGATCGACGACATCGAGGTCATCGTCGGCAGCGCACACGACTACCGCAAGGACGCACCCGCCGAGGGCACGCCGCACGTCATCCTCACCGGCAAGGTGGTCTGCGGCTCCGTCTCGATCCGCGGCCCCCGCCGGTCATGGCGGTTCGGCCCGTTCGACCGCTGATCAGCGCCGGAACAGCTGCGAACCGATGCGGACCAGCCGGTCCCACCCGGCCGGACGGGCGACCAGCTTGCCGATCAGCGGCGTGGAGTCGAAGTACGAAACCAGCTCGGCGATCAGGCCATTGGTGAACGTGAAGCGGTCCACCGCATCCCAGGCGATCGGCTTGCCGCCATACGTTCCGCTGAGCGTGAATTCGATGAAGACCTCCTGCTTGCCGTGGCCCACGCGGTGGACGTCGGCGTGCAGGTCGGGGACGAGGGCGAACAGCCGCTGAAACGACTCACGGCAGGCCTGCTTACCCCGCAGAGTGCCCATCATGGGCTGGATCAGCACGATGTCGTCGCTCCACAGCGCCTCATGTTTGGACAGGTCCGGGGTGCGCCAGGTCTCGGCGAATTGCTCGGCGAACCCGGCGGCGAACTCCTCGTCAACCTCATCGGTGGTCATGGCACCAGAATCTAGCGGGCGGGTCCGACTATTCTGGCGTCATGCCTGTTCGCACCGCCCTTCGCCCCGGCGCGCTCTCTCCGACGCTGCCGGTGCCCCGCTCGATCGCGCCTCCGGAGTACGCGTGGAAGCCGACCGTTCAAGAGGGCAGCGAGCCGTGGGTGCAGACGCCCGAGGTGATCGAGAAGATGCGTGTCGCGGGCCGCATCGCAGCGGGGGCGCTGGTCGAGGCCGGCAAGGCCGTCGCCCCCGGTATGACGACAGATGAGCTGGACCGCATCGCCCACGAGTACATGGTGGACCACGGCGCCTACCCGTCGACGCTGGGCTACAAGGGCTTCCCGAAGTCCTGCTGCACGTCGCTCAACGAGATCATCTGCCACGGCATCCCTGACTCGACGGTGATCGAGGACGGCGACATCGTCAACATCGATGTCACCGCCTACATCGACGGTGTGCACGGCGACACCAACGCCACTTTCCTCGCCGGCGACGTATCCGAGGAGCACCGCCTGCTCGTCGAACGCACCCACGAGGCGACCATGCGCGCGATCAAGGCCGTCAAACCCGGACGGCAGCTCTCGGTCGTCGGCCGCGTCATCGAATCGTATGCAAACCGCTTCGGCTACAACGTCGTTCGCGATTTCACCGGGCATGGCATCGGCACCACGTTCCACAACGGGTTGGTGGTGTTGCACTATGACCAGCCCGCCGTGGAGACGGTGCTGGAACCGGGCATGACGTTCACCATCGAGCCGATGATCAACCTCGGCGCGCTGGACTACGAGATCTGGGACGACGGCTGGACCGTCGCCACCAAGGACAAGAAGTGGACCG
>JAVRPG010000757.1:0-3241 GCA_032162325.1 Mycobacterium sp.
AGCGCCTCGATGTACTTCGGCGTCTGCACCACGATGTGTCCGAGCCGCTGCACATTGGTGGGCACCCGCGGCGGGCGCTGCATCGCGTTGGTCCGGACCTTCGTGTGGCCGAAGTTGAACACGTGCGGCGTCTGCGCGGTGGGCAGTGCCTCGAGCCGGTGGGTGCCCGACACCACGCGCACCGGCAGCCCGCTGGGGTCGACCAGATCAACGGTCACCCCGCCAAGCGACTCAGGCAGCGGGCGAACGCTGGTCCCCGTCGCGTCGGCCAGCCGCAGAAGATCCGACTGTTCGGCGGCCACAAAGGCCGGCCCGAGGAACTTCTCGCGCTGGCCGCGGCGGATCAGCACACACGGCGCCCCCGCGTCGCTGCCCCGCAGGTGCAGCTCGTCCTTGGTGCGTAGCACCGTGGCGAAACCAAAGGACTGGGCAAACGCTTCGGCCTTGAGCAGGTCCGGCTTCTCGAACTCTAGCCAGAGAACGTCGTGGACTTTGATGATCGGGTTGGCCGAGCGCCCTGGGTGTTCGCCTGGGCGGGCGCCCTGCTCGCTGTGCAGTTCATTGTGCGCATTGTGCGCGCCTATGAGTTGGTCGGTCATTGTTCTTTCTCCTTCTAGATGTTTTGGGGTGGGCGGGCATTGACGCGGGCGACTTTGGATCCCCAGGAGATGACCTCAGGGCTCGCGTCCTCGTTGGGGATTTGGCATTCGATGAGGACCGGGCCGCCCTTGTGGGCGCGGGCCTTGGCGATCGCGTCGGCCAGTTCGGCTGGCGTGGTGGCTGTCAGCCCCAGGCCGTGGCCGTCCTCCGCGTTGAACACGTCGATCAGGCCGGCGTAGTCCCAGTTCTTGTAGTAGTTGTAGGGGCCGTCATGGATGGCCGACTCGATCACGTATCCGCGGTTGTTGACCAGGAAGATCAGGATCTCTTGGCGATGGCGGATCATGTTGGACACTTCCTGGGCGGTCAGCTGGAAGGATCCGTCGCCGATCGCCGCGACCAGGCGCCGGTCGGCTTCCAGGCCCACCGAGTAGCCGAACGCAGCGGGGACGGCCCAGCCGATGGAGCCCCATTGCATCTCGATCTCGAACCTGGCGCCGCCTGGGAGCCGGGTGTACATGCCGTCCCACCAGGAGATGCCGGTTTCCACCATCAGCGTGGTCTTGGCGTCGAGGTCTGCCTCGATCTGACGCCACAGCTCAGCTCGGCTCAGTTGAGTGTCCGCGTCGACCTCGGCGGCCGGTGCCGGTGTGGGCGCTGCTCCCCTGAGGCGATGGTATTGCCGAAGGGTGGCATCGTTGGCCTGGACCTTCTTCGCCAGGTCGGACAGGAAGTCGGCCAGCGCGACACCGGTGTATTCGGCGCCGGCGAACCGCACGACTTGCGGCTCGGCGCTGATCATCCGCTGCCGCGCAGGTTGCGCGCTCCAGCCGACCGTGGTGTAGTCCGAGAACACCGGCCCTGCGGCCACGACCAGATCAGCCCAGTCGACGATGGCCTGGCACCCAGGGGTGCTCACCTCGCCCCAGTAGATGCCCGCGTATTGCGGGTGGTCTTCGGGGAAGAAGCCCTTGGCGTTGGGCATGACCGCCACTGCGCAGCCAAGCGCTTCGGCCAGTTCCCGGAAGGCGTCGATGGCGCCGTAGGAGCGCAGGTGCGCTCCGGCCAGCAGGATCGGCTTTTTCGCGTTCTCCAGAAGCTGGCTGGCCCGGTCGACCGCGGCGGTCAATGCCCGCGGGTTGGTGGGCTGGAAAGACAGCATCGTGGAAGCCAGCAACGTGTCGATCGGCGCCGGCTCGGGGCACGGGGCGGCCGACAGGTTGCAGGCGATCTCGATGTAGACCGGCTTGCGCTCGCGCAGGGCGGTGCTGATCGCCTGATCGATCAGGGTCGGCGCGTTGTCGGCGTGCAGGATGCGCACCGCTTCACACGTCACCTGTCGACACACCTCGTACTGGTCGGAGAAGTCGTGCGTGCCCATCGTGTGGTGCATGATGTGATTCGCGACGGGGTCGTTGGTATTGGGACCCGACGACACGAAGATCACCGGCAAGCGTTCCGCGTAGGCGCCGGCCACACCGTTGAGCGCGGAGTACGCGCCCACGTTGTAGGTGGTGAACACGGCGCCGGCCCCGTTGGCCCGGGCGTAGCCCTCCGCCGCGTAGGCGGCGTTGAGCTCGTTGCAGCAGCCGATCTGCTGCAGGTTCTCGTTCGTCAGCAGCTCGTCGAGCAGGACGAGGTTGTAGTCCCCGGGGACCATGAAGTAGTGCTTGAGTCCAATCTGCTCGAGCCGGGCCGCCAGGTACTTTCCGACAGTGAAGTCAGCCATGATTTCTGTTCCTTCTTCTCTGGTCAGGGATCGATCAGGCCGGTGCGTCGAGCGGGACGCCGTTGATGAGCTTTTTGTTGATGAACTCCTCAATGCCGAGGTGGGCGAGCTCATGGCCGTAGCCGGAGATCTTGACACCGCCGAACGGCAGGTCCGCCTTGAGCCGAGCCGGGTGGTTGATGTTCACCATGCCGGTCTCGATGCGGTTGGCGACCTCGATGCCATGCTCGACGTCGCTGGTGAACACCGATCCGCCCAAACCGAAGCGTGAGTCGTTGGCCAGCCGCACGGCTTCGTCCTCGTCCTTGACCCGGAAGAACAGCGCCACCGGACCGAAGAACTCCTGGTAGTAGGCGGGGTTGTCCGGGGTGAGGTCGGTCAGAATCGTCGGCTGGATGAACGCACCCTTGCTGGGCACCGACTCGCCGCATGGGATTGCCTTCGCGCCGGCTTCGACGGCGGCGTTGATCTGTGCGTTGAGATCGTCGGCAGCCTTCTGGGTGCACATCGGTGCCAGCGTCGTCGAAGCGTCGAACGGATCGCCGGCCTTCAGCTCGGACATCGCCGCCTGGAACTTCGCCAGGAACTCGTCGGCAATCTCGTCGACGACGACGATGCGCTTCGAGGCCACACAGCACTGGCCGCCGTTGAAAACGCGGCCGTGCACCGCCCAGTGGACGGTCTTGTCGAGGTCACAGTCGGCCAGCACGATGAATGCGTCCGACCCGCCCAGTTCCATGGTGGATTTCTTGAGGTTTCTGCCCGCCCGGGCGGCCACGACCGCGCCCGCGCCCTCGCTGCCGGTCAACGCCACGCCGCGGACCCGATCGTCGTCGATCAGCAGGTTGATCTGATCCTTGGTGGCGTACAGGTTCGTGTAACCGCCTGCCGGTGCACCCGCCTCCAGGAGCA
>JAVRPG010000758.1:0-5556 GCA_032162325.1 Mycobacterium sp.
CGACTCGACGATGTACGAAGCATTCCTTGAAACGCGCGAAAAAGGCATCCCGTTCACGACAACTCAAGAAGGAGAAGAAGGCGATGACGGCTCAAGCAACCGGGTCCCAGCTGCGGGCTAACGCAGGCGAGCGGTCACAGCTCGCTGTCGAGATCCGGGGCCTGTCCAAGTCTTTCGGCCGCACCAAGGCACTCGACGGCCTCGACCTGACCGTCGCCCCGGGTGACATCACCGGCTTTCTCGGGCCGAATGGCGCGGGCAAGTCGACCACCATCCGGGTGCTGCTCGGTCTGCTCCGCGCCGACAGCGGAACCGTCCGGCTGCTCGGCGGCGATCCCTGGCGCGACGCGGTCGCGCTTCACCGGCGGATCGCCTACGTGCCCGGCGATGTGACGTTGTGGCCCAACCTGACCGGCCTTCAGGCCGTCGACTTTCTGGCCCGCCTACGCGGCAACGGCGTCGACACCCGACGCCGCGACCAACTGATCGAGCGGTTCGAACTCGACCCGCACAAGAAGGCGCGCACCTACTCGAAGGGCAACAGGCAGAAGGTGGCCATCGTGGCCGCGTTCTCCACCAATGCCGAGCTCTACATCCTCGATGAGCCGACCTCAGGTCTGGACCCGTTGATGGAGAAGGCGTTTCAAACCTGTGTTGAAGAAGTGGCCGACCGCGGTGCCGCTGTGCTGCTCTCCAGCCACATCCTCGCCGAGGTGGAGAAGCTGTGCGACAACGTCACGATCATCCGTGCCGGCCGCGCGGTGAAGTCCGGCACGCTCGAGGAGCTGCGCCACCTGATGCGCACCACCATCGCGGTACGCAGCCGAGGTGACGTCCGTGCGCTGCAACAGGTTCCGTACGTGCATGACTTCAACGGTCAACACGGTTACGCCCGGTTCTCGGTGGACCGCAACGACCTGGACTTCACCATGGAGCATCTCACCGAACTCGGCATCGAAGAGCTCACCGTGACACCGGCGTCGCTGGAGGATCTGTTCCTGCGCGAGTATCAGGAAGTGAACCGATGACTACCGCTACTGTCGCGCCCCGCGCCGGGCGGCACGAAGCGGCCCAGCCGGGATCGCCCTTCACCGGTGTTCCCAGCCTGCTTCGCCTTGCGCTGCGCCGCGGCCGGGTCCGGCTGTCCGTATGGATTGCGGTCCTGACGCTGATGATGGTCTACGCCCCGAACGCGGTCAAACTGGCCTACCCCGAAGAGGAGCAACGGCTGGCGCGGGTCAATCTGCTCAAGACGCCCGCCGGAATGATACTGGGCGGGCCCATGTTTGGCGGCAACGAGACCGACCTCGGCGCGATGATGGCCAACGAGCTGATGCTCACGCTCATCGTCGCGGCATCGATCCTCGCCATCAGCACCGTCATCCGACACACCCGTGCCGAGGAGGAAAGCGGAATAGCCGAGCTGGTGCTGTCATCGGTTGTCGGCCGGTACGCCCGCACGTATGCCGCGCTGATCCTCGTCGGCGGAGTGAACGCCGTGCTGGCGGTCACCATGACACTGGCGATGGCTTCGACGGGCTTCCGGGTCGTCGACACCGCGGCGATGTGCCTTGGCATCACAGGAGTGGCCATGGTGTTCGGCGCGGTGGCCGCGGTCACGGCGCAGCTGTGGCGGCAGGCACGGACCGCGACCGGAGCGGCGATGGCCGTGCTGGCGCTGGCCGTGCTGGTGCGCGGCATCGGAGACGTCATCAACAACTCGGGCAGCGCCCTGAGCTGGTTCTCCCCCATCGCCTGGGCTCAGCAGATGCGCCCGTTCGTCGACCTGCGCTGGTGGCCGTTCGCTCTGCTGGTAGCACTCGCGATCGGGCTGATGGCGCTGGCGGCCTGGTTGGAAAGCAGGCGACAGTACGACGACGGCAATATCCCGTCCACTGGTGAGAAGCCGAACGCGCGTCCGATCAAGGACGTGTTCGCCCTGCACCTCACGCTGCAGCGGGGCCAAACCATCGGCTGGACCGTCGGATTGTTCCTGGCGGGCTTGGCGTTTGGCTCGATGACCAAGTCACTGCTCGACGCGGCGAAGACCAACGAACTACTCGCCCGCGTACTCGCCACGCAAGGCAATGACGGGGTGTACACGACCATGACGCAGTTCTTGGCGGCCGCCGCCACCGCGTACGTCGTCAGCGCCGTCCTGCGCGTGTACTCCGACGAGCAGTCGGGCCTGGGCGAAGCCGTGTTGGCGGGCGCGGTGTCGCGGTGGCGGTGGCTGCTGACGGCGGTGGCGGCCGCGCTGGTCGGGTCGGTGGTGCTGATGTTCTTCGCCGGGCTGGGCAACGGCCTTGGCGCGGGAATCACCGTCGGCGAACCGCAGACCATCGCGCGCCTCACATTGGCCGGGCTGGCCTATGTGCCCGCCATGGCGGTCATCGCCGGAGTCGCGGCCCTTGCCGTCGCCGTGCGCCATGCGTGGATCGGTTGGCTCGCAGTCACATTCGTCGTCGTATCGCTGTATCTCGGAGCTCTGCTTCGGTTACCGCGCTGGCTTATCGACCTGTCGCCGGTGGGCCGGACCACGGCTCCGATGGACTACCACGTCATCGCCCTGACGGTCATGGCGGTCATCGCCGCGACACTGACACTTTGCGCCGGCTGGATCTATCGCAGCCGCGACGCGCTATAGAGGGAAGGGATCATGAAGCTCGCCACCCAGACGCTGGTATCAAGTCTGATCGCGTTTGCCGTGTTCATCGCGTTGGTGTTCTTGCCCGCCGGCACAATCGATTACTGGCAAGGATGGCTGTTCATCGCGCTACTCGTTATCGCATCGGCAGGCCCCGCCATATATCTGGGCGTGACGAACCCAGCGGCGCTGGAGCGGCGTATGCGTGGCGGCCCGCTGGCGGAATCGAGAACGGCGCAGAAGATTGCCAGCTCGGGGACATTGCTGTCACTTCCGGGCGCGATGGTGATCAGCGCGCTCGACCATCGTTTCGGTTGGTCTTCGGTCCCTGCCGCGATCTCGTTGATCGGCGACGTGCTGGTCCTTGTCGGGGTTGGCATCAGCTTTCTGGTGATCATCCAGAACAGTTACGCCGCAGCCAACATCACCGTGGAGGCGGACCAGAAGGTGGTGTCCACGGGACTGTATGGGCTCGTCCGGCATCCGATGTACGTGGGGATGCTGATCTTTCTGGCAGGCACCCCTCTCGCGCTGGGCTCCTACTGGGGACTTGTCGTCCTCATCCTGGGCGTGATCGTGTTCGCCTTCCGCATCCTCGACGAAGAAAAGATGCTTGAACAAGAGCTCGATGGCTACATCGACTACACCCGGGAAGTGCAGTACCGGCTGGTGCCACACGTGTGGTAACGCCGAACTGCAGATGAGCAGCCGGGCAATCTAATACGCGATCTAGAGGAGAGGACATGAAGACAGCGGTTCGGGCGGCAACAACCAGCATCATTGGCTTCGCCGCCTTCGTACTGATGGTGTTCTGGCCGGCCGGGACCTTCGACTACTGGCAGGGCTGGGCGTTCATCGCGGTGTTCGCAGCCGCGACGATGATCCCCAGCATCTACCTGGCCGCGACGAATCCCGCGGCACTCAAACGACGAATGCAGGCGGGGCCCGCGGCCGAGACGCGACCGCTGCAGAAGGTCATCATAACGTTTGCGTTCCTCGCGATGGGAGCGATGATCGTGGTGAGCGCGTTGGACTTTCGCTTCGGCTGGTCCTCGGTGCCAGCTGCGCTCTCTGTAGTTGGCGACGCCTTGGTCGCCGTGGGGCTCCTCATCTCGATGATCACGACGATCCAAAACGGATACGCAGCCGCGAATATCAAAGTCGAGTCCGACCAGAAGCTCGTGTCGACGGGCGTGTACTCCGTGGTCCGCCACCCGATGTACTTCGGCAATGTCGTGCTGATGATCGGCGTTCCGCTGGCACTCGGGTCCTACTGGGGACTGCTGTTCGTGATCCCGGGCCTGGTTGTGCTCGCCACCCGAATCCTCGACGAGGAGAAGGTGCTGTCACTACAACTCGCCGGCTATCGCGATTACGCGCAGCGGGTGCACTACCGGCTGGTGCCCTACGTCTGGTGAGGGAGGAGAGAAGTATGAAGCTCTTCGTACAAGCTGTTGCCGCGAGCCTGTTCGGACTGGTGTTCTTCGGCGTGTTTCTTTTCTGGCCGGCGGGCACGTTCGACTATTGGCAGGCATGGGTTTTCATCGCGGTCTTCACTGCGGTGTCGTCGGGTCCCACCATGTACTGGGGGCTGCGCAAGCCGGAGGTTCTGCGGCGCCGGATGCATGCAGGGCCGATCGCCGAGACGAGAGGCGCGCAGAAAATCGCCACCGTGGGCACGATGGCTACGGTGATCGCGGCGCTGGTCGTCTGTGCTCTGGACCATCGTTTCGGTTGGTCGCAGGTGCCGACACCGGTCGTCGTGATCGGCGACATCCTCGTCGCCTCAGGGCTCGGCATGGCGACGATGGTCGTCAACCAGAACAGTTACGCAGCCGCCACCATCAGGGTCGAGGCAGAGCAGACGGTGGTCTCCACGGGCCTGTATAGCCTTGTCCGGCACCCGATGTACGCGGGGGCGTTGATCATGATGGTGGGCATGCCCCTTGCGCTCGACTCCTATTGGGGGCTGGTCACTTTCCTGCCCGGTCTAGCGGTGCTCGCGTTCCGGATCGACGACGAGGAGAAGATGCTTCGTCAGGAACTCGCCGGGTACCACGAGTACACGCAGAAGGTGCACTACCGGTTGGTGCCTGGCGTCTGGTGACGGCGGGCGGCCCAGCACACGACGAGGAACACCACGACCACCGTGGACAAAGAAAACCGCCCGGAGTGTCTTCATGTCATCCCTTCCTGTCATGCCAACGGGCCCTCATCCGTCATAGGGATGACGGATGAGAAGAGCGGACTATGACAGGAGGAGGTGCGAGGTGCACGGCGAAGCATTTGAAGAGCACCGTCCGCACCTCCTGGCGGTCGCCTACCGCATGCTGGGGTCACTGGCCGAGGCCGACGACGCCGTGCAGGAAGCGTGGCTGCGGATGGATCGCACCGACATCGGCGACGTCCGCAATCCGCGCGGCTGGTTGACGACGGTCGTCGCACGCATCTGCCTGGACATGCTGCGGGCCCGCAGCGCGCGACCAGAGGAGCCGCTCGACGAGGCCCGGGCCATCGCCGCGCCCGATGCCGTCGACCCAGAACAGGAAGCGGTGCTTGCCGATTCCATCGGCGTGGCGCTGGTCGGCATCGTCGTCGCCCCCAAGGGAAAGCTGGCGCTGGTGCTGCGCTTCAATGTCGCCGGCGACAAGATCACCGAGATCGACATCGACGCCGACCCGCGGCGGCTGCGTCGCTTCAGTTTGGCTGTCCTCGGCTGATAATGCGTGTGTGGAACTGCTGACCGGCGTCGGGCTGGCCACCGCGGCGGGACTCAACGCCTACATCCCGCTGCTGGCGCTCGGCCTGCTGTCGCGGTTCACCGACCTGGTGACGCTGCCCCACGGCTGGGCCTGGCTGGAGAACGGCTGGGTCATGACGATCGTCGCCGCGCTGCTGGTCGTCGAGAT
>JAVRPG010000759.1:0-3575 GCA_032162325.1 Mycobacterium sp.
GGAGCACGGGAGCTGGCCTTTCGACAGGTCCGGCTCGGTCTATCGGGTCGACGCGGCGACACGCTGGTGAGTGCGGTGATGGCTACACCCTGACCTTTCGATGCGTCTGGTGCAACGATGTGTCGCCGGCCGAGTTCGGCTGGGAGCGGGGTAGGGATGTCGCAGCAGGTGCAGCGCTGCGAGTTGGCGGGGTCGGCGAGGCTGGCGTTGGTGTCTGGCGCGGTGCTGTTGCATCCGGGTCCGGCGGTGTTCGAGGCAACGCTGGATGGGTGGCGAGCTCAGCAGCGCAGCCGGCTGCTGGCCGGGGCCACGGTGGACTGGCGGGAGCGGATCGTGCGTCGGTTCGTCGAGTTCACCAACGAGTTCCCTTGGCGGTGGACAGCGTCCGATGTGGAGGAGTGGACCACGTCGTTGTTGTCGGGCAGCGGACATGCGCACACCACAATCCGCGCCTACCAGGGCGCGCTGGCCTGCTTCCTGGACTATCTCGTCGACCCCCGCTACGAGTGGGCGACCGAATGTGAGGATCGGTTCGGAACCCATCCTGTGCAGGTCTGCCATGAGTGGAACACCGCGGTGCACGCCGCGGACTACGAGGGCCGCCCTGGCCGGCGACCATTCACCCGTGCCGAGCTGCAGGTGTTGTTCGACTTCGCGGATTCGAGGGTGGTGGCGGTACGCGAGTCCGGCCGCAAGGGGTGGTTGGCGGCGTTTCGGGACGCAACGTTGTTCAAGGTCACTTACGCCTGGGGGCTTCGCCGTCGGGAAGCGGCGATGCTCGACGTGGTCGACTTTTCCACCAACCTGGCCGCTCCCGAACTCGGCGGGTTTGGGTCGCTCGCGGTTCGCTACGGCAAGGCGATGCGGGGCTCGCCGCCGCGGCGGCGCAGCGTGGCCACGGTGATGCCGTGGGCAGCCGAGGTCGTTGAGGAGTACCTGCTGGAGGTGCGTCCCCGTTATCAGCGTCCGGATCATCCGGCGCTGTGGCTGACCGAGCGGGGTGACCGGATCTCCACCCGGCAGGTCGACGAACGCTTCGCCGCCTACCGCGACGCCGCCGGGCTGCCCGTCGAGCTCACCCCGCATTGCCTACGGCATTCCTACGTTTCCCATCTGATTGAGGACTCGGTGGACCCTGGATTCGTGCAGCGCCAGGTTGGCCATTCATGGGCCTCGACGACTGCCGGTTACACCACGGTTGGCGCCGATCACGCCAATCGGATGGTCCGGGCGGCGTTGGATCGCGCCTTCACCCCGCCCCTCGGGAAAGAGGCCATAGAGGAGGCTGGGCAGCGATGAGCCGCATTATTGGGTACCGCTGGAATCTACGGTTGCGGATGGCTGAACGCGGAATGTTCGCCACCACTGACCTGGTGCCGTTGCTGGCTGAGCGTGGCGTGGTGTTGTCCCGCGAGCAGGTCTACCGGCTGGTGGTTGGCACGCCGGAACGGTTATCGCTGCGCATCTTGGCGGCGCTGTGCGACATCCTCGGCTGCGGACCTGGTGACCTGGTGGAGCCAGTCGCCGAGCGTCAACCCGACTCCCGACGCACGGCCGGTGACGTCATGGCCCCGCCACCCTCGGCCGCGCTGAGCCGCCCGAAGCGAGCGCGGATCACCCCCGACGCCCAGGATGGGCGATGAGCGCGGGCGCGGCGCGTCTGTGCGGGCGCTGCGATCGAGTACGGCCGATCTCGGTGCGGGCCAGCGCGTCCGGCCCGGACATCTGCTCCGGCTGCTACCGGCCACCAGCGGCGGTCTGCACCGTCTGCGCCCAGCACCGCCCCTGCACCGGTATCACCGCCGGGAAGGCAATCTGCGCCCGCTGCCGCCCACGCACCCGGCGGATCTGCGCGCGCTGCGGGAACTGCCGGCCCCGGCGGTGAATTGGGCTGAGGGTCCGATCTGCGACCCCTGCTACACAACCGCACTACGGCACCGCGGCCGGTGCTCGGGCTGCGACCGTGAACGACGCGTGGTCACCTCGCCGAATGGACAAGCCACCCACTGCGCCGACTGCTCAAAGACACCCGGCCTGACCGGGCACATCTGCCACGACTGCGGGCGGGAGGACAAGCTCTACCAGCGCGACCGGTGCGCAGCCTGCAGCCTGCGGCTGCGGGTCGACACCCTGCTGGGCGGCCAGGACGCGACCGTGTCCGTCGAGTTCCTCAGTATCCGTGACGCCATCGTGGCCAGCGCCAGCCCGCGCACGGCGCTGAACTGGTTGCGCCGAGGCGCCGGCGCGCCACTACTCGCCGCGCTCAGCCGCGGAGAACTCGCTTGTTCGCACACCGCGCTGGACGCGCATCCACAACGACGGGGGGCTGACTACCTACGCGCGCTGCTCGTTGCCCACGGCGCACTACCAGTCCGCGACGAAGCGCTGGCCCGCCTCGAGCGCACAGTCGCTGACCTGCTCGCCGCCGTGCCATCCGAGCAGGACCGGCGCGTCGTGACCGCCTACGCCACCTGGCGAGTACTGCACAAGGCGCGCCGCGACACCGCACGCCGCCCCGCACCAAGTACCACGACCCGCAACGCGCGAGTCCGCCTGCGCGCTGCGACGGCGCTGCTGCAGTGGGCAGCCGAACGCGGCACCGGTCTGGCCGAGCTGCGCCAAGCCGACCTCGATCAATGGCAACTCACCGGTCCACCGGTGTTGCGTCACGAAGTCCGCGACTTCCTCACCTGGACCGCCCAGCGCCGACTCACTCCAGCTCTCATCGTCAGCCGCCCGGCCAGGCAAGCAGGCGAGGCGACCACCGAAGACCAACGCTGGGCCCTGCTGCGCGGGCTGCTACACAACCCCGACATCGCCGTCATCGACCGAGTCACTGGCAGCTTCTTGCTGCTCTACGGCCAGCAACTGTCCCGAATCGCCGCGATGACCCGCGAGCAAATCCACGACCGCGGCGACCGCATCCGCGTGCGATTCGGCCGCACTGACATCGACCTTGCCCAACCACTGGCCGGGCATTTGCGTGCGCACCTCGCGCACCCGCGCCGACACGCCAGCCTCGGCGCCCCACCTAAGAGCCAATGGCTATTCCCCGGGCACTTGCCCGACCGGCCCATCACCGCCGCAAGGCTCGGACAACGGCTGGGCCAACTCGGCATCAACGCCCAAACCGGACGACGCGCCACCCTGCTCCAACTGGCCGCGCAGGTGCCCGCCGCAGTACTAGCCGATCTCCTCGGCATCGCCGTCACCACCGCGGCCGACTGGACACACGCCGCCGGCGGGGACTGGTCCCACTACGCCGCCCAACCGCCCGAGCACATACCCACCAGCAACACAGCCCAGCACGAGTCGCACTGTGACCGCACCAACCACCAGCATTCAACACACCCGAATAACGCTCTTCACCAGTTTCAACCGGGGCATGTCGCTCGAGGCGATCGCCGCCCTGTTGGGACATCGCTCGATGCGGATGACCATGGTGTACGCCCGCATCGCCGACCGCACCGTCGCCGACGAGTACTTCGCCGTCAGCGAGAAGGTCGAAGCGCTCTACGACGCCCCCAAAGAACTTCCCGCCGACGTCGAAGGCTCCGAAATGCGCCGGCTGCGCG
>JAVRPG010000760.1:0-12217 GCA_032162325.1 Mycobacterium sp.
TACAGGCTGGTGGTCGAGGGGGTGGGCTGCCGACGCACCCCGAGCAGCAGTTCGGCGCCCGCCATCGCGTCGACGTGCGAAGCCACCGACACCGGCAGATCGAGCGTCTCGGCCAACACGGGGCCCACCGGGGCGTCCGACCACCCCAGCCGCTGATGGTCGAGGTATCCGGTGGTGCTGTCGACGACGCCACCGGCGGCCACGCCGACCCACAGCGCGCGGCGGCGGTGCCAGCGGCTCAGATAGCGGCGGGCGCTGCCGGCCAGCGCGGCAAGCGCCGCGGCCTGTGCGCCGCGCGGTGTCGGGGTCTCGACCACGTCCAGCGTGCGGCCGAACAGGTCGGTGGCCACGATGCTGGTGGTGCGGGCACCGATGTGGATGCCGAGCGTCAGAAACGGCTCGTGGTTGACCTCGACCGGCACTCTGGGCCTGCCGATAGCGCCGGAGACCGCGAGATCGGCGCGCTCGCGCAGGATCCCGGCGTCCAGTAGCGCGGTGACCTGGCGATTCACCGTCGCGATGCTGAGCTGGGTGACTTGGGCGATGACGTCACGGGCGATCGGGCCGCGCAGGCGCGCGGCGCCGAACACCGAGGCGGCCGCCGCGTCGGCGAGCTTCAGCGAGGGCGCGACGACCCGGTGGCGCGCCTGCGGGTATCTCGCGGGGGCCAGTGCCCGCTTCTGGCGGCTCAGACTGCGGACGCCGTTGGTGGACGCCGGCGGCTGACGGAGCGTGGTGGTGGAGGAGGTGCGCAC
Source organism: Mycobacterium sp. (assembly GCA_032162325.1). Taxonomy (GTDB): domain Bacteria; phylum Actinomycetota; class Actinomycetes; order Mycobacteriales; family Mycobacteriaceae; genus Mycobacterium. The sequence goes on from JAVRPG010000760.1 coordinate 756, forward strand.
GGATTTGTCCTTTGTGAAGTCGGCTGGTGGGTTCGGGCCACACCTGGCGACTCAGCGGGACAGGAAACGTCCGGTATCAGTCAGGCGCGGCGAAGTGCGCAACAACAACAGTGCCGCGTGGCGACTGCAGCCTGAGGATTCCGGTACACACGCCGAACTTAGCACGCCAACTAAAGTTGGGCAGATGACGACACCTTCAGCCTCCGAACGGGTCGCGGTGGTCACCGGAGCCAGCGCAGGCATCGGCGAGGCGACCGCGAGAGCGCTGGCGGGACAAGGCTTTCATGTCGTTTGCGTGGCCCGCCGACAGGGCCCGATCAAGGCACTCGCTGACGAGATCGGCGGCACAGCGATTGTGGCGGACGTCACTGACGACGAGGCAGTGACGGCCCTGGCAGGCGCCCTGGACCGTGTCGATGTGCTGGTCAACAACGCCGGCGGTGCCCGCGGGCTCGAACCGGTGCTCGAGGCGGACCTGGACAATTGGCGCTGGATGTGGGAGGCCAACGTGCTGGGCACGCTGCGCGTCACTCGCGCGCTGCTGCCCAAGCTGATCGACTCGGGCGACGGCCTGATCGTCACGGTCACGTCGATCGCCGCGATCGAGACCTACGACAACGGCTCCGGCTACACGTCGGCCAAGCACGCCCAGGGTGCGCTGCATCGCACCCTGCGCGGCGAGCTGTTGGGAAAACCGGTGCGGCTCACCGAGATTGCGCCCGGACTGGTGAAGACCGACTTCTCGCTGCGCCGGTTCGAGGGCGACGAGCAACGCGCGGCCAAGGTCTACGAGGGCGTCACTCCGCTGGTCGCCGAGGACGTCGCCGAGGTGATCGGATTCGTCGCATCCCGCCCATCGCACGTCAACCTGGACCTGATCGTGATCCGGCCGCGGGATCAGGCCAGCGCGTCGCGCTTCAGCCGAAGGTTGAAGAACTAGCAGCGCAGCCGGAGGTTGAAGAATTAGCAGCGCAGCCGAGGGTTGAACAAATAGCGCCTAACCGCCGGGTCGCCCGTTGACCGGCTGAGGCGCGTCCGTCGGCGTGGCAGGCGCCGTGCTCGGGATCCCCGCCGGTCCGGGTTGTGCCGACAACGCTGACATTGCTACCCACTCGTCCCAGCTGACGGCCCAGTCCCAGAGGTCACCGTCGGAGTAGGACAGCTCGATGGAGGTTCCGGTGACCTCGACGGGGTCGCCGTAGATCGCGCTGTTGAAGTACTGCTGGGCGTCGCTGGTCGACAGGTTGATGCAGCCATTGGTGACGTTGGTGTTGCCCTGCGCACCGGAGCTGGCCGGGTTGGCGTGGATGAACTCGCCGTTGTTGGAGATTCGCACCGCGTACCGCTCGTGCACATTGCTGTAGCCGGCGGCCGGGTTGGTCATGTAGAAGTCCTCGTGCTTCTCGGTGACCACGTGGATGCCGCTGCGCGTGATGTTGCGGGGCTGGTCGGCCTCGCCGTAGCTGCACGGCAAGGTCATGATCACTCCCGCGTCGGTAATCACCTCGATCTGGTGCGACGACGCCTCGGCCTTGACCACCTGGCGTCGGCCGATCGCGAAGTCCAGCGTGATGTCCTGGGCGCCGTACGCGCCGTCGCCGAAGTCAACGCCGTAGAGCTTCGCGTCGACGTTGACCTTGGTGCCTGCCGGGTAGTACTCCTTGGTCCGGTAGTGCACGCGCGAACCGCCCACCTCGTCGGGCAGCCACGCCCAGCCGCCCTCGACCGGCGGTACCGTCGTGACCTTCAGCGCCTTCTCGACGGAGGCCTTGTCGCTGATGGCCGCGTCGAACTGAATGATGACCGGCGCTGCGACGCCGACAACCTGGCCGTCGGCCAGCTGGAACTGGCCGTTGACCTGGTTGTTGGGGTTGACCGTTGTGAACTTGCCCGCCACCGGGACGGACTTGCCGTCGTGGCCGACTACCGAGCCGCCCCATGTGTAGGAAACCCCGTAGCCGAGCGGTTCCGTGGTGTTGAAACTGGTTCGGTCGCGGTCGAGCACGCCCGCGACGGGCTTGCCTTCGGCGTTGATCAGCGTGACGTGCTGGAACCAGCCGTCCTTCACCTCCACGCGCACGGGCGCGACGGGCACCACATCGGTGGCGGCATTCGCGGGCTCGTAGGTGATGGAGGCCGCAGGCGCGGCGGGGCCGCTCGCAGATGGTTTGCCGACCTTGCTACAGGCTGCAAGTGCACCCGGCGCGACGATGCCGACCGCCAGGGCGGTCAGGACCCGCCGCCGATTGATCGACGGCAAGGGGTTGGCTGGGCTCACGTGGACCCAGGGTACCTAGAAAGCACAGCCAATCAGAATCGGCTCGGGTGTCAGGTCTATCCCGAATGTCGTTCTAACACCGTCACGTACCGTCCTGGCCAGCGAGATCACGTCCGCGGTGGTGGCGCCGCCGCGGTTGGTCAGGGCCAGCGCATGCTTGGTCGACAACCGTGCGGGCGCCCCGTCGCCGGGATAGCCCTTGCCGAAGCCGGCCCGCTCCACGAGCCACCCCGCGGCCAGCTTCACCCCGTCCGGGGCGGGGTAGTTCGGCACCGGCCCGTCGACGCGGGCCTTTAGTGTGTTGAATTCATCCGTACTGACGACGGGGTTGGTGAAGAACGAGCCGACGCTCCAGGTGTCGTGGTCGGCCTCGTCAAGCACCATGCCTTTGCCTGTCCGCAGCGACAGCACCGCCTCGCGCACCCTGGCCGGGTCGGTGCGGGACCCGGGCTCGGCGTCCAGCGCGGCCGCCAGCTCGCCGTAGCGCATCGGGGCGCTGCGCCCGTCGACGTCGAGCGCGAACTCCACCTCGAGCACGATCGCGGCCTCGGAATGCTTGAGAATACTTGTGCGGTAACCGAATTGGAGAGCATTCGGTGCCACCCAGCGGTCCTCGCCGGTGCGGCGGTCGAGCAGCCGGACGCGGCGGATGGTGTCGGCGACCTCCGCGCCGTACGCGCCGACGTTCTGCACCGGCGTCGCGCCTGCGGATCCGGGGATGCCCGAGAGGCACTCAAGCCCGCCGAGCCCGTGGGCCAGCGAGGTGACCACAACGTCATCCCACACGGCACCGGCTTCGGCGCGCACGACGTTGTCCTCGACGGTGATCTCGCTGTTGGCGAGGAGCACAACGGTCAGGTCGGCAAGGTCCTCGGCCAGCACGACGTTCGATCCCCCCGCGAGCACAAGCACGTCATCCGAAGCCCGCAGCACCTCGACGATCTGTTCGGTGCTCGTACATGTGATCAACCGGCGCGCAACGGGTCCGATGCGCAGCGTGGTCAGCGGCGCCAGCGGCAGGCCGTCCTCGACGGCCGCACCGCCCAGTTCCAGACCGGTCACGGACGGTAACGGTAGCCTGACCAGCTATGCCGCGTTCATTCGACATGGCCACCGAATACGGCGGCAGCGTCGAACAGGTCCACCAGGCATTCAGCGATGAGCAGTACTGGCTGGCGCGGCTGGCCGATTCCGGCGCCGACGACTACTCGCTGGATACGCTGACGGTGGACGGGCAGGGCATCGATATCGTCACCACGCAGAGGCTGCGCACCGACCGGCTGCCCGGCTTGGTGACACAGTTCCACCGCGGCGACCTCAGCCTTGTTCGCGAGGAGGCATGGACCCCGATCCGCGACGGGCAGGCCGATGCGACCATCAAGCTCTCGATCATCGGCGCGCCTGCGACGCTGAGCGGCACCGCCGTGCTCGCCCCGGCAAAATCCGGGGGCGGCTCGCGGCTGGAGTTCAAGGCCACCGTCCAGGTCGACGTGCCGCTCGTCGGCGGCAAGATCGAGAACTTCATCGGCAGCCAGCTCATCGACCTGCTGATCGCAGAACAGCGCTTCACCACGGTGTGGATTACGGAAAACACGTAACCCGTAAGTAAGATTATGCTCCATGTCGCGTCGCATGGATTACACCCTCGAGTTCGACGCACCGGCGGAGAAGATCTATCAGGACTTCACCAACCGGGACTATTGGCAAACCCTGATGGACGCCTACCGGTTCCTCACCCCGCAATCGGAGATCACGACATTCCTGTCCGGCGAGCGTGGCACCGACATCGTCTTCGTCCAGAACCTGCCGCGGATGTATCTACCGCCGATCGCGCGGACCGTGGTGCCTGTCGACATGATCATCACCCGCAAGCAGCACTTCGACCCGTTCGATCATGCGAAGAGCCGGGCCAAGGGCACCTACTCGGCGAGCATCCCGCACGGGCCGGGCAGCTTCAGCGGCCAGTACTTCCTCACCGAGACCGATACCGGCAGCCGCATGCGGCTGGCGAGCGTCTGCAAGGTCTACATCCCGTTCGTGGGCGGCGCGCTGGAGGACCTGATGCTGCACCTCATCAAACTGGTCTTCGACACCGAGGAGGCGTTCACCGCTGACTGGATCCGCGAACACCACTAAGCCCGTCGGGGCCATCACGCGCGGCACGACGGGCCATAACCGGCTGCGCCGCAGCGACCGCTGGCTGGTGTATTCGCGACGGGTGCGCACTGCACTGCAGGCCGCCGCCGATCCGCTTGTGATCGATCTCGGCTACGGCGCGCTACCGGTGACCACGCTGGAACTCGCGGCCCGGCTTCGAGTTGTGCGTGCCGATGTCCGCGTCGTCGGCCTTGAGATCCACCCCGAACGACTAGCGCCGTCACGCGACGGCGTGGAATTCGCGCTCGGCGGCTTCGAATTGGCCGGGCGGAGACCGGTTTTGGTGCGCGCGTTCAACGTGCTGCGCCAGTACGCGGTCGAGGCAGTCCCCGACACATGGTCGGTGATGCGGGCGGCGCTGGCGCCGGGCGGGCTGATCGTCGACGGCACCTGCGACGAGTTGGGCCGCCGCTGCTGCTGGGTGCTGCTGGACGCCGACGGGCCGATCAGCCTGACGCTGGCGTGCGATCCGTTCGCGATCGAACGCCCGTCGGATCTCGCCGAGCGACTGCCCAAGGTGCTGATCCACCACAACGTCGCAGGCCAGCCGATCCACGCGCTGCTGACCGCGGCTGACAGAGCGTGGGCGAGCGTGGCTGGCCACGGTGTGTTCGGCCCACGGGTGCGCTGGCGGGCGATGCTGGACCTGCTGCGCGACGAGGGCTTCGGAGTCGAGCCGCCGCGCAGACGGATGCGCGATGGCATTCTGTCGGTGCCGTGGTCGTCCGTCGCGCCACTAGTCTGAGCACCATGCGGATTGCCCTCGCGCAGATCCAGAGCGGCGCAGAACCGACGGCCAACCTCGGCCTGGTCGAGGAGTACACGCGCCGCGCCGCCGACGCCGGCGCCAGCTTGGTGCTGTTCCCGGAGGCGACGATGTGCCGGTTCGGGGTGCCGCTCGCGCCGATCGCCGAACCGCTTGACGGGTCGTGGGCGTCGGCCGTACGCGCGATCGCCGAGCGGGCGGGCATCGTCGTCGTCGCGGGCATGTTCGTTCCCGCCGACGACGGCAGGGTCACCAACACGCTGATCGCGACGGGGCCCGGTGTCGACACGCACTACGACAAGATCCACCTCTACGACGCCTTCGGCTTCACCGAGTCGAGCACGGTCGCGCCGGGGCACGAACCAGTCGTCATTAGCGTCGACGGCGACTCCGGACCGGTTAATGTCGGCCTGACCCTGTGCTACGACGTCCGCTTCCCCGAGCTCTACGTCGAATTGGCCCAGCGCGGAGCGCAACTCATCACGGTGCACGCATCGTGGGGCACCGGGCCCGGCAAGCTCGAGCAGTGGACGCTGCTGGCACGTGCCCGCGCTATCGATACGACGGGCTACCTCGCAGCAGTCGGCCAGGCCTACCCTGGCGACGAACTCGCCGCCGTCGGACCGGCCGGCGTCGGCGGCAGCCTGGTCGCATCGGTGGTCGGTGAGGTGCTGGCATCGGCCGGGGCGGACCCGCAGCTGCTCGTGTCCGACCTCGACCTCGAGGCGGCGCAGAAGGCCCGCGAGACCATCGCGGTTTTGCGTAACCGCTCAGAGTTCACCCACGTCGATAAGGCAGAATCGCTGAGGTGACCGATCCCTGGGCTCGCCCGGCCAACCAGGTCCCGCCCGTCCCACCGCCGCCACAGTTCCCGCAAGGCCCGCCCCCGGGCCAGGGGGTTCCCCCGCAGGGCGCGCCGGCCGAACCCCCGAACAAGGACTCGTCGCTGCTGGTGAAGATCAAGAACCTCTTCCGCGACCCACTGTCCATCGTCCTGGTCGTCGTCATCGTCATCGCGTTGGCGGCGGCCGGTCTGCTGGCGGGCGAGCTGTACGCGCGTAGCCGCGCGGACTCGGTGGTCGCCAGGGCCGCCCAGTGCGTGGTGCAGGACAACGCGACGGTGTCGTTCGGCGCCCTGCCGCCGTTCCTGATGCAGCACATTTCCGGCCACTACACGAACATCCATTTCGAGACCGCGGGCAACCAGATCCGTCAGGCCAAGGGCATGAAGGTCAACGTGGTCATCAAGGACGTCCGGCTCGAGGACACCGCGAACTCCAGTGGGTCGATCGGATCGCTCGTCGCGAACGTCACGTGGTCTTCGCAGGGCATCAAGGACACCATCCAGAATGCGATCCCGCTTGTCGGCGCGTTCGTCACCGGCGTGACGACCAACCCGTCCGCAGGCACCATCGAGCTGCAGGGCGCGCTGGGCAGCATCGTCGCCAAGCCGGAGGTCGTCGACAACGGGATCTCGCTACAGGTGACGGAACTGACCGGCCTCGGCTTCACGCTGCCGCGGGAGACCGTGCAGCCGGCGCTGGACGCGTTCACCTCGACGCTGACCAAGAACTACCCGCTCGGTATCCACGCCGACACCGTTCAGGTCACGGATAGCGGTGTGGTGAGCCAGTTTTCGACCCAGAACGCGTCGATCCCGAAGGGCAACGAAGACCCCTGCTTCGCAGGTCTCTAATCCAGCCCGTCGAGCACGGCGCGGGTGCCGGACAGCCCGAGCCGGGTGGCGCCCGCGTCGAGCATCGCGACGGCGTCCTCGGCGGTGCGGATGCCGCCGCTGGCCTTGACGCCCAGCCGGTCTCCGACGGTGTGTGCCATCAGCTCGACGGCACGGATGGATGCGCCCCCGCTGGGGTGAAACCCGGTGGATGTCTTCACAAAATCGGCACCGGCGTCCTCGGCGACCCGGCACACGTCGACGAGTCTCTCCTCTCCGCCCAAGGCAATTAGCGCGGCTGACTCGAGGATCACCTTCAAGACGACGTAGTCCGGTATCGCGTCGAAAACCGCCGCGATATCGGCCTTCACAGCGTCGAAGTCGCCTTCGAGCGCCGATCCGACGTCGATCACCATGTCGATCTCGTCGGCGCCGGCCGCCACGGCGAGCCGCGCCTCCTCGGCCTTGATCGCCGAAAGATGTTTGCCTGACGGGAATCCCACCACCGAAGCGATGTCATACTCGCCCGTCCGGAATGACTTGGCCGTCGCGACCATCGTCGGCGATACGCACACCGCGAACACCTCGAGTTCTTCCGCCTCCGCCAACAGCGCGACGACGTCCGCGTCGGTCGCCTCCGGTTTGAGCAGCGTGTGGTCGATGAGAGCGGCCAGGCTCTCGCGGCTGCGGCGCACTTAGAACGGTTCCTGCGTGCCGCCGGGGTTGCAGCCCGCCGCGACCATCTCGTTGTCGGAGACCTCGTTTCGCCACGGTTCGAGGTTCCAGCTGATCTTGCCTGGCTCGACGAATTCGGCGTAATGCCAGTGACACAGGAACTGGGCCTTCATGCCCGGGATGTCGGCGTCGGGCGAGAGCGTCAACACCTCCGCCCATGCCTCGCCCGCTTGCGGATCGGTACCGGGCTCCGAAGACGCCAGGCGCGCGGCATCCGTCGGGTACACGCGCAGGCTGGACATGTCGCCCCACTTCGCCCACTGGACGTGGTCGACATACGGCGGGCCGGGCGCAGGGTCGGCCGACGCGACAGGAGCCAGGGCAAGAGACAGGGCTACAGCCGCCGTCACGGCCGCGACGAGGAGGCGCACGTGACTATCGGGACTTGCCTTGGATTTCCAGGATCTTGGGCCGGACGTCGACGAGATAGACGCCTGCGGCGACTGCCGCGATCGCCACACCGGTGATGCCGAGCACCAATGCCAGCAGCACGCCGACGCCCAGGATCACCAGCCAGACCGGCTTGGTCAGTTTTTCGGCGGCAGTGTAGGCGTCGGGTCGCTGCAGCGCGGCGTGAACGAACGCATAGACGGCCGTCACCAGTACCGCGATCTGCAAAACAGCGAGGACGTAACCCACTAGGCCTTGAAGCTCCACATAGCTAGCCTAAGCGGGTTACGTCCCCTGGTCGAATCTGAGTCGCCCCAATGGACGACTCAGAGCCGAATTGCTACTTCTGTGTGACCTTCTTGGCCGCAGCCTTCTTGGCCGGGGCCTTCTTGGCCGGAGCCTTTTTGGCCGGAGCCTTCTTGGCCGGAGCGGCCTTCTGCGCCTTCTTCGGCAGCTCGACGCCGACCAGCTTGGCGGCGCGCTCGCCCACCGCGCGGGTCTGCGACGCCACGTTGCCCAGCGCCTCCTGGGTCAGCTCGACGGCCTGATCCGAGTAACGCTCGACCCGCTCGCGACCCTCCTCGAGCGCATTGGTGTTGCGCAGCCGCTCCAGCGCGGCCTCGCCACGCTCGACGAGATTGATGTAGCGGGTCTGAGCGGCCTCCGCGTAGCTCTCGGCGACCTTGCGCAGCTCGTCGCTGGTCAGCCGGTCACGCAGCTCACCGAATTGAGTCGGCAGGTCCTCCTGCAGCTTGGTCAGGCGGGCACGGCTCTCCTCGACGCGCGCCTCGGCGTCGGTGCGGGCCTCGCCGGCACGGTCACGCAGGGTGGCGACGATCTCATTGACCCGCTCGAGGGCCAGGTCGGCGGCGCCTACCGCGGCGAGCAGCGGGGCCTTCAGGTCGTCAACGGTCGGCTGGTTCTTAGCAGGCTTGTTCTTCGCCATTTTGTAGTTCCTTTCAGTGAGTTTCGTTGAATTGCTGGATTTCTAGAGTGGATGGTTGGTCTGCAGTCGGTTCAGTCGTCGGCTCCTCACTGACGGCTTCGTTCTGGTGGCAAAATGACGTGTAGATGTCGAGCAGCACCTGCTTCTGCCGCTCGGTGATCGCCGTGTCGGTGATGATGGCGTCGCGGACCTCGCTCGGATCGCTGGGTTCCAGGATCCCGGCACGTACATAAAGCACTTCCGCGGACACCCGCAGCGCCTTGGCGATCTGTTGCAGCACGTCGGCGGAGGGTTTCCGCAATCCCCGCTCGATCTGGCTGAGGTAGGGATTGCTGACGCCGGCCTTCTCGGCCAACTGCCGCACGGATACCTGAGCCGCTTCGCGTTGCGTGCGAATGAACGAGCCGATGTCCTGCGCAGCGCTGGACACGACAGCGGCAAGATTTTCATCCTGCGGCATGGTGTAGCCCCCTCGTTGCGTCGGGTATCCGGTTAGCGACGAACACAACCGTACGACGGGGTGCTAGCTTTTGCAAGCAGTGGTTAGCGCAGGTCAGAAGAGTAGCTGGGCTACCGAATAGATGATCAGGCCGGCCAGCGAACCCACCACGGTGCCGTTGATCCGGATGAATTGCAGGTCACGGCCCACATGCAGCTCGATGCGGCGACTTGCCTCGTCCGCGTCCCACCGCTCGATGGTCTCGGTGATGATCGCCGTGATCTCCACCCCGTATTCGGAAACCAGGTGCTGAGCCGCGCGGATGATCCAGTTGTCGACCTTGTCCCGCAGGTCGGCGTCGTCGCGCAGCGACTCGCCGATGTGCACCACCGAGTCGGCGATGCGCGTTCTCAACGCCGACGACGGATCGTCGACCGACTCCAGAATGATGCGCTTGGCCGCACTCCACGCCGTCTCGGCGGCCTTGGCGACCTCGTCGCGGGCCATGATCTGCTCCTTGACGTTCTCGGCGCGCTGAATCGTCGCGTCGTCGTGCTGCAGGTCGTCGGCGAACTCGAACAGGAAGCGGGTGGCCGACCGCCGCAGCTCGTGGTCGGGGTTGCGGCGCACCTTGTCGGTGAAGTCCATCAGCTCGCGGTGGATGCGGTCGCCGACGAGGTGGTCGACCCAGCGCGGTGACCAGGTGGGCGAGTCCCGCTCGACCACACGCTCGATGATGTCGCCGGCGTTGAGCGACCACTGGAAGGCCCGGTCGGCGAGCAGCTGGAGCAACGCTTCCTGACGGCGCTCTGCAAGCAGCGTGGCCAGCACCCGGCCGATCGGCGGCCCCCATTGGGGTTCGGCGATGCGCTTGACGATCATTCTGTCCAGCACGTGCTGCACATCCTCGTCGCGCAGCATTTCCACCAATACCCGCAGCGCCGTGGAGGTCTCGGCCGCGACGCGTTCGGCGTGCGCGGGCTCCGACAGCCATTTGCCAAGGCGGCCCGCGACCTGCGCATCGCGCAGCTTTGTTTCGACTACCTCCGGCGACATGAAGTTCTCCCGCACGAAGGTGCCCAGGCCCTCACCGAGCTGGTCTTTCTTGCGCTTGATGATCGCTGTGTGCGGGATGGGGATGCCGAGCGGATGTTTGAACAGCGCGGTGACCGCGAACCAGTCGGCCAGCGCGCCGACCATGCCGGCCTCGGCTGCGGCGCGGACATAACCCACCCACGGGGCGGCGCCGTTCGACTGCGCCCAGGTGCACAGCAGAAAGATCACCGTGGCACCGACGAGGAAGCTCACCGCGACGACCTTCATTCGGCGAAGGCCACGGAGGCGCTGCGCGTCGGCGGCGCTGTCGGCACCCACCAGCGACTCCGCGAAGCTGGCCTTCGGAGCCGGCAAGCCGGCGACATTGGGCATCAGCGTGGGCGACCGCCCTTCGAAGGCGCGCCCGCCGACGTTCGGTCTGTGTGCCACCCCTCCATCATCCGCTACGCCGCCACGGCGCGGACGGTCCGACAAGCCTCGCTGTCAAGATCGGCCGTAGTATCGGGGGGACTACGGAATGGATCACCGCGATAGTGGCACAGCAGACCCCGGGGGTGGCGGTCAAAACCGATGGCCGCAAACGGCGCTGGCACCAACACAAGGTGGAGCGCCGCAACGAGTTGGTGGACGGCACGTTGGAGGCCATCCGGCGACGCGGCAGCAACGTCAGCATGGACGAGATCGCCGCGGAGATCGGGGTGTCCAAGACGGTGCTCTACCGCTACTTCGTCGACAAGAACGACCTGACGACCGCCGTGATGATGCGCTTCGCGCAGACCACGCTGATCCCCAATATGGCCGCGGCACTGTCGTCGAATCTGGATGGCTACGACTTGACCCGCGAGATCATCCGGGTCTACGTCGAGACGGTTGCCTCGGAGCCCGAACCGTATCAGTTCGTCATGGCCAACAACTCGGCCAGCAGGACCAAGGCGGTCTCGGATGCCGAACGGATCATCGCCCGCATGCTCGCGGTGATGCTGCGTCACCGAATGCACGGGGTCGGCATGGACACCGGCG
>JAVRPG010000761.1:0-2564 GCA_032162325.1 Mycobacterium sp.
TTACCGATCAGTAATAAGAGCTAGCAAACTATTGCCAGTTGCCGATGGTGGCGACAAGACAAATCTCGTCGAGTTGTCGACTCTGAGCGCCCGATCGCGCCTGGTGAGATGGACCGAAATTTTTACATAACGATTACATAACAATACTGCCTTGATCTGCACTGTTGTGGCTACTCGACCGTAACCACCTGCATGCAGGACGTTTGTCCCGCAGGCGTTCTGGCCGCGCTTCGGCGCGTGTTACCGAACATGTGGTTACCCATGCGTAGTACTCGCCAGTAACCATTTGGGGCGGGAAAATGGTGCTGTCTCTCATGACACTCTTAGTGCGACTGGGAGCGTTAGTGCGAGTGGGAGCGTCCTCTGGGCCGTCGGCAAGACTGTCGGATGGCCCCGTGCGTCGGACGCGCCCGAACCAGTCGGGATTCGACGCCGAATCGCGTGGCCTCCGCAGGGGAGCGCAGGCCATACAGCTTCAGACGCAACAGCCCACAGAACGACGAGCGAGACGCGCGAAACGCGCGAAACGCATACCGAGGGAGATAACACGACGTGACGATCAACGAACAGAGCAGGGTAACCACCGGCCGTCAGAACGGGCGCTCGGAAGCAATGGCAGGTACACACGCCCTCGTCGATCGCTTGAACGCCGGTGAGCCCTATGCCGTGGCCTTTGGCGGCCAGGGCGCCAGCTGGCTGGAGAACCTCGAAGAACTGGTCAGCTCGGCCGGTATCGAATCCGAGCTCAGTGAGGTCGTCGGCGAGGCTGCGCTATTGCTGGAGCCTGTCGCTCGTGAACTGGTCGTGGTGCGCCCTATCGGCTTCGAGCCGATGCAGTGGGTCCGCGCACTGGCTGCCGAAGAACCGCTGCCCGCCACCAAGCAGCTCGTCACCGCCGCGATCTCCGGCCCGGGCATCCTGCTTGCCCAGATGGCCGCCATCCGCACGCTGACGCGACAGGGCCTCGACCTGAACCGGACCCCGCCGGTCGCGATGGCCGGGCATTCGCAGGGCATCATCGCCTGCGAGTCGCTGCGGGCCAACGGCGCCCGCGACGCTGAGCTGTTGGCGCTGCTTCAGCTGATCGGGGCGGCCGGCTCGCTGATCTCGCGCCGCCGCGGCATGGTCGGGCGGGGCGACAAGTCCCCGATGGTGTCGGTGACCAACGTCGATCCGGACCGCATCGCCGAGTTGCTCGAGGAGTTCTCGACGGACGTTCGCACTGTCTTGCCGCCGGTGCTATCGATCCGCAACGGCAGGCGCTCCGTGGTCATCACGGGTACCCCTGAGCAGCTCGGCCGGTTCGAGTTGTACTGCAGCAACATCACCGAGAAGGAACAGGCCGAGCGCAAGAACAAGATCCGCGGCGGCGCGGTGTTCAGCCCGGAGTTCCACGGTGTGCAGGTCGAGGTCGGCTTCCACACCCCGCGGCTGGCCGACGGCATCGAGTATGTCGACCGCTGGTCAGCCAAGTGCGGCATCGACGCCGAACTCGCGCACGAGATGACGGAGTCCATCTTCGTCCGCCCGATCGACTGGGTGGCGGAGGTCGAGAGGCTGCACGCCGCGGGTGCGAATTGGATCATCGACCTCGGCCCGAGTGACACCGTGACCCGCCTGACCGCCCCGGTCATCCGTGGCCTCGGCGTCGGTATCGTCCCGGCCGCCACCCGCGCAGGGCAGCGCAACCTGTTCACCGTCGGGGCCGAGCCCGAGGTCGCGCCCGCGTGGTCGAGCTACGCGCCGTCGGCGGTCAAACTGCCCGACGGCTCGGTCAAGCTGTCCACCAAGTTCACTCGGCTGACCGGACGCTCGCCGATTCTGCTGGCAGGCATGACGCCGACCACCGTCGACGCCAAGATCGTCGCCGCGGCCGCCAACGCGGGCCACTGGGCCGAGCTGGCCGGTGGCGGCCAGGTCACCGAGGAGATCTTCGAAGCCCGCATCGCCGAACTGACCGGACTGCTGGAGCCCGGCCGTGCGATCCAGTTCAACTCGCTGTTCCTCGACCCGTACCTGTGGAAGCTGCAGGTTGGCGGAAAACGGTTGGTGCAGAAGGCCCGTCAGTCCGGCGCGCCGATCGACGGTGTGGTCGTCAGCGCGGGTATCCCCGATCTCGAGGAAGCCGTCGAGCTGATCGACGAGTTGAACAGTGTTGGCATCAGCCACGTGGTGTTCAAGCCCGGAACCATCGACCAGATCAAGTCGGTCATCAAGATCGCTGCCGCGGTGCCAGGCAAGGACGTCATCGTGCACATCGAGGGCGGCCGCGCCGGCGGCCACCACTCGTGGGAGGACCTCGACGACCTGCTGCTGGCTACCTACTCCGAGCTGCGCAAGCTGACCAACATCACCGTCTGCGTCGGCGGTGGCATCGGTACCCCGGAACGGGCGGCCGAGTACCTGTCCGGCAGCTGGGCCGAGGAGTACGGCTTCCCGGCCATGCCGGTCGACGGCATCCTGGTCGGCACCGCGGCGATGGCGACCGTGGAGTCCACCACCTCGCCCGCGGTCAAGCAGATGCTCGTCGAGACCAACGGCACCGACCACTGGATCAGCGCCGG
>JAVRPG010000762.1:0-12947 GCA_032162325.1 Mycobacterium sp.
GAGAACGTCCGCCGGGTCGCCAAGGCCAAAGGGCTGTCCGTGTCGGATATGACGGTGTGCATCCTCGACCGGCCGCGCCACGAGAAGCTGATGGCCGAAGTCCGCGAGGCCGGTGCCCGAATCCGGCTCATCACCGACGGCGACGTCGCGGGCGCGATATCCGCGTGCCGGCCGAACTCGGGCACCGACCTGCTCGCCGGTATCGGTGGCACCCCCGAGGGCATCATCACGGCTGCCGCGATCCGCTGCATGGGCGGCGCCATCCAGGGCCAGCTCGCCCCGAAGGACGACGAGGAGCGCCAGAAGGCCATAGACGCCGGCTACGACCTCGATCAGATCCTGTCCACCGAGGACCTGGTGTCCGGGGAGAACGTCTTCTTCTGCGCGACCGGCGTCACCGACGGCGACCTTCTCAAGGGTGTCCAGTACTACGGCGGCGGCTGCACCACGCAGTCGATCGTCATGCGGAGCAAGTCCGGCACGGTGCGGATGATCGAGGCGTACCACCGGCTTTCCAAGCTCGCCGAATACTCCGCCATCGATTTCACCGGCGACAGCAACGCCTTCCAACCGCTGCCGTAAATCACCGACACAAGTAAGGATAATTTTGTGAGCGTCGACTCAGTCAGTCCTGAAGACGTCGAGTACCGCATCGAGCACGACACCATGGGCGAGGTCCGAGTGCCGATCACCGCGCTGTGGCGCGCGCAGACGCAGCGGGCGGTGGAGAACTTCCCGATTTCCGGCCGGGGGCTGGAGCGCACGCAGATCCGGGCACTGGGCCTGCTGAAGGGCGCCTGCGCACAGGTGAACAAGGATCTCGGCCTGCTCGCGCCGGAGAAAGCCGACGCCATTATCGCGGCGGCCGGTGAGATCGCCGACGGACTGCACGATGACCAGTTCCCCATCGACGTGTTCCAGACCGGCTCGGGCACCAGCTCGAACATGAACACCAACGAGGTGATCGCGAGTATTGCGGCGACGGCGACCCCGCCCGTTACTGTGCACCCCAACGACGACGTCAACATGTCGCAGTCGTCCAACGACACCTTCCCCACCGCTACGCACATCGCGGCCACGGAAGCCGCTGTCCGGCACCTGATTCCGTCGCTCGAGGTGCTGCACGAGTCGCTCGCCGGGAAGGCGCGGCAATGGCGCACCGTGGTGAAGTCCGGCCGCACGCACTTGATGGATGCCGTGCCCGTGACACTCGGCCAGGAGTTCAGCGGCTATGCCCGGCAGATCGAGGCCGGCATCGAGCGGGTAAAGGCGACACTGCCCCGGCTGGGTGAACTCGCCATCGGTGGCACCGCCGTGGGCACCGGCCTCAACGCACCGGACGGGTTCGGCGCAAAGGTCGTCGAGGTGCTGGTGAATCAGATCGGCCTGGCCGAATTGCGCACGGCGGTCAACTCTTTCGAGGCGCAAGCGGCCCGCGACGGGCTCGTGGAGGCGTCGGGCGCGCTGCGCACCATCGCGGTGTCGCTGACCAAGATCGCCAACGACATCCGCTGGATGGGTTCCGGGCCGCTGACCGGCCTGGCCGAAATCCGACTGCCCGACCTGCAGCCGGGCAGCTCGATCATGCCGGGCAAGGTGAACCCCGTGATCCCCGAGGCGGTCACACAGGTCGCGGCGCAGGTCGTCGGCAACGACGCCGCCATCGCGTGGGGCGGTGCGGCAGGTGCGTTCGAACTCAACGTCTACATCCCGATGATGGCCCGCAACCTGCTGGAGTCCTTCAAGCTGCTCACCAACGCCTCGAAGCTGTTCGCCGAGCGCTGCATCGACGGCCTGATCGCCAACCAGGAGCGCCTGCTCGAGCTGGCCGAGTCCTCACCCTCGATCGTCACCCCGCTGAATTCGGCGATCGGATACGAGGAGGCCGCCGCGGTGGCCAAGCAGGCGCTCAAGGAGAAGAAGACGATCCGCCAGACGGTCATCGACCGGGGCCTGATCGGCGACAAATTGTCGCAAGAGGAACTGGATCGTCGGCTCGACGTGCTGGCGATGGCCAAGGTCAAACCAGGTGACGCATAGGAAGCGCTTGAAAATGGAACGGACCGCGGACGGTGGCTGAGATTCTTCTCCGATGACTGCGGGCATGGCGAGCCGCCCCACCGAGGAGCAGGCGCTAAGCGAGTTCCTGGATTCCGCGGCCGGCGCGCCGTCCGCGCTGTTGGTCGATGGCGAGGCCGGGATCGGGAAGACCGCCCTCTGGCTGGCCGGCCTGGAACGGGCGCGTGATCGGGGATTCCAGGTGCTGTCGGCCCGCGTTGCAAATGCGCAATCCGTGCTGGCTTACGCGCCACTGACCGACCTGCTGACCGGCGTGGATCCGGACACCTGGGCCGAGTTGCCTGGTCCCCAGCGGACCGCACTGGATCGGCTGTTGCGCGAGCAGGTCGCCGACGCCGTCACCGACCGGCGCGCGGTGGCACCCGCATTCCTGTCGGTCGTCGATCGGCTCACCGACCACGGCCCGGTGCTGCTGGCGATCGACGACCTGCAATGGCTCGATCCGTCGACCGTGCACGTGATCGGCTTCGCCGCCAGACGACTAGACGGCCCGGTGGGCGTCCTGGCGACCGTCCGCACCGAGCCCGACAGCGGTGACGTCACATCATGGCTGCAGTTACCCCGACCCGATGCCATCCACCGAATCGCAGTGCGTCCGTTGTCTTCTCGTGCGCTGCACGCTGTTGTCAGCGACGAGCTGGACCGTCCGATACCCCGCGCGGCGATGGCTCGAATCCAGCAGGTCTCGGCCGGAAACCCGTTCTATGCCATCGAATTGGCTCGCGCTCTCGTCGATAGTGCCGGTGAGCTACTGCCTGGGACACTGGCCGAGTTGGTCCGGGCCAGAATCGGCAGCCTCGATCCCGCGGTACATGACGTATTGCTTGCAGCCGCCTGCCTGGCCACGCCGACGGTGGAACTCGTCGGTGTAGCGGCCGCCATCGACCCTGACCGGCTGATAGAGCTCCTCGAGGCCGCTGAGCGCCACGGCATCATTTTTATCGAAGGCAACCGGATCCGATTCGCCCATCCGCTGCTGAGCAGCGGCGTATACACCGATGCCTCACCCACGCAGCGCAGGCGGATGCACCGTCGCCTTGCCGGCGTCGTTGACGAGTTGGAGCTGCGGGCTCGGCACCTGGCGTTGGCCTCGTCCTCCGGCGATCCCGAGACTCTTGAAGCGCTTGACGACGCGGCGGCTTCCGCGCACGCGCGCGGCGCGCCTGCGGCCGCGGCCGAACTGCTCGAGCTGGCAATCGCTCTCGGCGGTGACACCCCAGAACGTCGAGTCCGGTTGGCGGGGCACTGTTTCGACGATGGTGATCCGGGGCGGGCGCGGGCGCTGCTGGAACGGGCGATCGCAAGAATGCAGCCCGGACCGCTGCGCGCGGAAGCGTTGAATTCGTTGGCGATCGTGCGCTTCACCGACGACGGCTACCTCGAGGCGTCTCATTTGCTTCAGCGCGCGCTCACGGAGGACGAGCCCGATCACGCATTGCGAATCCGCATGCTGACGACCTTGGCCCATGTCCTGTTCAATACCGGCGAGCCCGACGAGGCTCGGCTGCGCGCCGATGAGGCGGTGACCGACGCCGAGAAACTAGGTGTCCCGGGCCTGCTGAGCCAGGCGCTAGGGGTGCGGGCCATGCTTTCGTTCCTGCGCGGCGACGGCATTGACGAACTGAGCCTGCAGCGAGCCCTCGAACTGGAGGACCATGAATCCTTCACTCCGGCGGTGCTCAAACCCAGTGTGGTGCACGCACTGATATTGGCCTGGTCGGGGGATCTCGACACGTCGCATGAACGCTTGCAGGCGATTCAGCGCCGCTGCATCGAGATGGGCGAAGAAGGCGAACTGATCTTCATCGACTTTCAGGTTGTGCTGAACCGGATTTGGCGCGGAGACTTCGCCGAAGCGGCACGCGTGACCGACGATGCCACGGAACTGGCGCGCCAGCTCGGCGGCGACTTCCCCGTCATGTTGAGTCTCGTCGTCCGGGCGTGGCTCGCCGTCTTCGGCGGTCAGCAGGACGCTGGCCGTGCCGTTGCCGACGCGATCGACGCCAGTAAGCGCAGCGGCACGTGGTGGCACGAGGACTGGTCGCTGACGGCGCTGGGCTTCCTCGAGACGTCGCTGGGCAATTACGAGGCGGCGGTGAACGCGCTCGAACCGTTGCTGTCGAGGTATGGGCCGTCGCCGAACCCCACCGAGATCTTCGCGGCGTCGTTTTTGCCCGACGCGGTGGAGGCGTTGACCGAGTTGGACCGCGCGGATGAGGCCGAACCGCTTGTCGACGCGCTCGAGCGCAACGGACGCAGCCAGGACCGCCCGTGGATGCTGGCGGTCGGTGCGCGCTGCCGCGCCATGGTGCAAGCCGCCTGCGGTGATGTGGAAGCGGCGGTGCAGAGCGCGCACCGCGCGCTGACGGAACACGACCGGCTGCCGATGCCGTTCGAGCGCGCAAGGACTCAGCTGCTGCTCGGCCAGCTCACGCGCCGGGAATGCTCAGAGTCAACCTCTGTGCTGCGCGACGCCCTCGCTGTCTTCGAGGAGCTTGGCGCTGTGCTGTGGGCAAATCGCGCCCGCGCCGAACTAGCAGACGCCGATGCCGGGCGACGAAAAAATGCACAGGCACGGACACACCAGGGACTTACGCCCGCCGAGCAACGAGTGGCCGAACTCGCGGCATCGGGGATGACGAATCGCGATGTGGCGGGAAAGCTCTTCATCAGTTCGAAGACCGTAGAGGCCACCCTCGCGCGGGTGTACCGCAAGCTGGGCATCAGGTCGCGGGCCGAACTCGGGCAGCGGATGGGCAAGACCGCGACGTAGTGGGCACACATACTGTCACGGATGTTGCCGGCCCGCCATCCGTCGGCGATTTAGCCCAAAAAGGTGACCGTAGCTCCGTTAGCCGGGATTCTTCTAGTCATGCCGGGGGTTGGCGTGGAAAGCCGTCCGTTTGAGAGACGGAGTGTAAGTGGATTCTTGGCTTCGGCGACTTCGGAGCCATCGGCGTTGCTAATTGAGGGTGAGCCCGGCATCGGCAAGACCACCCTCTGGTTAGCTGCCCTGGAGCTCGCACTGGACAGGGGGTTCCGGGTGTTGTCGGCGCGCGCCGCGGAGGCCGAATCCGTGCTGGCCTACACGGCTCTGGCCGACCTGCTGGACGGGGTGCCCGCATCCGCGTGGGCGGACCTGCCCGACCCTCAGCGAGCGGCGGTCGACCAGGTGCTGTTCCGGGCGGAGGACGGCTCGGTCACCGATCAGCGCGCCGTGGCCGCGGCGTTCCTGTCGGTCGTCGAATACCTCACCGACGAGGGGCCTCTGCTGGTGGCGATCGATGACCTGCAGTGGATCGACCCGTCGAGCATGCACGTAGTGGCGTTCGCGGCGAGGCGGCTCTCCGGGCCGATCGGAATTCTTGGCAGTGTGCGCACCGATCCAGCCAGCGGCGCCGGCGGCGCCTGGCTGCAAATGCCGCGACCCGATGCAGTGAACCGAATTCGGTTGAATCCATTGAGTATTCATGATCTGCACGCCGCGGTGTCGGCACGGCTGCGGCGAGGGTTCTCACGTCCGACGATGGGGCGGATACATGAGTTGTCCGGCGGAAATCCTTTCTACGCAATCGAATTGGCGCGAGCGATATCTGAACGCGCCCCGGGCGTCGAGACTTCACTGCCACGTACGCTGACCGAAGTCGTGCGGGCCCGCATCGGCGGCCTGGATCCTGACGTGCATGATGCGCTGCTCGCCGCGTCGTGCATCGCTTCGCCGACGGTGGAGCTGGTGTCAAGCGCGACGATCGACGACGACGACCGGGTGGTCGAGCTGCTCGAGAACGCGGAAAGCAGGGGCATCATCGCGATCGACGGCAACCGGATCCACTTCGCCCATCCCCTGCTGGCCAGGGGGGTGTACACCGAGGCCGCCCCGGGCCAGCGCCGAACGATGCATCGCCGCCTCGCCGACATCGTCGACGAGCCCGAGTTGCGGGCGCGCCATCTGGCATTGGCCGCGACCAGCGGTGACCAGATCACGCTGCGGGCGCTCGACACAGCGGCGGAGTCCGCGCGCGTGCGTGGGGCACCCGCAGCCGCCGCCGAGCTGGTGGACCTGGCGATCGGTCTCGGCGGTGACACCGCCGATCGTCGACTCCGTTCTGCGCTACACCATTTCGACGCGGGGGACCAGGAGCGGGCGCGCGCCGTGCTCGAGGAGACCATCGAGCGGCTGGAGTCCGGCGACCGGCGCGCGGAGGCGTTGACCCGGCTTGCCGTCGTGCGGCTGTACGGAGACGGTTTCTTCGAGGCTGCACGCCTGTTGCAGCGCGCGCTGAGTGAGGCGGATGCCGGCAGTCCACTGCGAGTGCAGATACTGATCACGTTGGCCTTCGCCCTGCTGCACGCCAATCAGCCGGGGGCGAGTGTGCAAAACGCCGAGGAGGCCGTCGCCCAAGCCGAGCGCCTCGACCAGCCACACTTGTTGGGCCTTGCGCTCGGCATGCGCGTGACCCTGCGGTTCCTGTGCGGGGAAGGATTCGACGAGGCAGACATTGATCGCGCCGTGCAGCTGGAGGACCCGGACATCTTCACGCCGTTGGTGTTTCGGCCGTCCGCGCAGCGCGCCCTGCTGCTGGACTGGACGGGCCGCCTCGACGAAGCCCATGAGCTCTTACAAGCCATTCGGCGTCGCTGTATAGAGAAGGGTGAGGAAGGCGAGCTGGTGTTTCTCGCGCAGCATGTCGTGCTGGGCAGCATCTGGCGGGGCGACTTCGGCGAGGCCGCCCTGGTCGCCGAGGACATGTTGGATCGGGCTCGACAGCTCGGCGGCGACACCCCACTGTTCTTGGCCCTCGGCCTGCGGGCGAAATTGGCCGTCTATGCGGGCCGCGAAGCGGACGCCAGGAGTGCCGCCCAGGAGGCACTCGAGATCAGCAGGCGCACCGGGTCATTTCGGCTGGCGGAGCGGATCGTTGCCTCCCTCGGATTCCTGGAGGTGTCGCTGGGCCGTTACGAGGCCGCGGTCACGACGCTGCAGCCGCTGGTGACCAAGTTCGATCCGGCGTCGACACCGACCGAACTGCCCAACGCCGTGTTCTTGGCCGATGCCGCCGAGGCACTGATTCAAGTGGGCCGAAGCGCCGAAGCGGAGCCCCTCATCGGCGCCCTCGAGCGCAACGGTCAGCGGATGAACCGCGCGTGGATGATGGCCGTCGGCGCCCGCTGCAGAAGCATGCTGCTGGCCGACCGGGGTGACCTCGACGCCGCCAGCGCGGCCGCCGAACGCGCGATCGCCGAACACGACCGGCTGCCGATGCCGTTCGAGCGCGCTCGAACCCTGTTGCTGCTGGGCCAATTACAGCGGCGGCAACGCAGAAAGGAGTCCGCATCGGCGAACCTGCAGGAAGCCCTGGACATCTTCGAGCGGCTGCACATCCCGCTGTGGGCCGACCGTGCCCGGACCGAACTCGTTCGTGCGAATGTCGGTCCGCGCCGCAGCGGGCAGCTCACGCCGTCCGAGCAACGCGTCGCCGAGCTCGCAGCGTCGGGCATGAAGAACCGCGACGTCGCAACCGCGCTGTTCATCAGCCCGAAGACCGTCGAGGCGAACCTGGCCCGGATCTACCGCAAGTTGGGCATCAAGTCGCGCGCCGAACTCGGCCGTCACATGGGTAGGGCCTAGACCGGTCAGGGATAGGGAAACACCCGATTTCTCAACACTCTTGAGCGAAATTAGCGTCAACCAATCGGTGCCCGTCAAGCACTCGAAGGAGGATCGGTGCCCGTCGACCACAACCCCGCGATCCTGACCACGCAGAGCCCGGCAGCTCTGGTGACGACCGCAACAAGCCAACCCGCATTGCGCACCGGTTTCGCGATGCTGGGTCTGGTTTCGCTGCTGGACCTGCCGAGAGCCGGTAGGGCCGACCGGGTGGTGGCGTTGGGCGGCGCCGCGGCGGCGGGGTTGTTCCTGGTCCGGGGCAGCCGCCGCCGCTAAGCGTCAGCCCTCGGCGATCTCGCTTGCTTCGAGTTCTCCACCGACGGCTCCGGCCACAGCCGAATCCCGAGCGGCGTAGTCAGGCTGTGCATCACGAGACTGACCGTGACGGTGACGACGACCGCCTGCATGATCATGTCGGACTGCTGGATCTCGCCTCGCCCGACCATCAGCAGTCCAAGGACCAGGGTGCCGATTCCGCGGGGCCCGAACCAGCCGATGAACAGTCTGCTGCGGGCGGGCAGGTCGCTACCGACGAGCGCGACGGACACCGCGACCAGGCGCACGACGATCAGCGCAAGGACCGAAAACACGATCACCCGCCAGCCGGCATCCCGCCAGCCGATGAACAGCGCATAACCGCCGAACATCGCGAACACCATCAGCTCCAACAGCTGGCCGGCGGCGTCGGACACCTGCGTCGGCATATCGCGATTCGACCGTCGCACCATCATCGAGTACGCAAGGCCACCGGCGAAGGCGGCGACGAATCCACTGCCGTGCAACCGCTCGCCGACTTCGAAGCACACCAGAGCCAACGCCAGCGTGGCCAGCTGAGCCCAGGTGTCACTCATCCAGCCGTGGTGCCGCGACCACGCGATCACCAGCCCACCGATGACGCCGACCGCGAGGCCCACGACCAGCGAGACCACCTCGGTGCGGACGGCGAACCATCCCCAACGACCCGGGTCCGGGTGCGATTGCTCCGACGCCAGTGCGAGGGCAGCGAGCATCGCCGCCAACGCGAATCCGTCATAGAAGCCGCTTTCGGTCGAAAGCGCATGCCGAACGCGTTCGGGTATGCGGCGGTCCTCGAGCAGCGCATCGATCAGCGCCACTTCGGTCGGCGCCACGATGGCTGCCAGGCACACCGCCTCCCACAGCGGCATCACCGGCATCACCAACAGCGCGACCACAGTGCCCAGGACGATCGACAACGGTATTCCGACCACCAGCAAGCGAAATGTGACGTGGCCACGGCGCACAACGGACGGCAAGTCGAGCATGGCCGCCTGGTTGAACAGGATCACGGTCAATGCCAGCTGCGCGAGGATCGTGAAGCTCTGCGTGTCGGTTCTGGCCTCCAGCAGTCCGAATCCGAACGGGCCCAACGCCATTCCGAATGCGACGAAGATCAGCGCGGGGGCCACATACCAGCGCTTCACCAGCCCGGAGACGACCGCGTAGCACAACACCAGAACGGTGAGCACGAACGCCGTCTCGGTGCGCAAACTGTTCTCCTCAGCCGCGCATGCTCACCTAAGCCCCGTTGTTGGGGCCGCCGGAGTTCTGATCCGGGATGTCGGTGATCGGGAAGTTCGGCATCGGCTTGGGCGACGGCGTGTTCGGCAGCGCCGGGATCTCAGCAGGCGGGATGTCGGTGATGTCGTTGGCCGGCGCGCCGTTGTCCCGGCTGCCGTAGCTGCTGCCCGGTTCTCGCGGCCCCAGTAGCTGGCTAACGGTCACCAGGTGATAGCCGTTGGCCTTGAGCACCGGGATGAACTGGTACACCACGTCGACGGTGCTCGAGTAGGTGTCGTGGAACAACACCACCGAGCCGGGCTTGATCTGCGTCTTGAGCATGTAGGTCGTGGCGGCGGTGTTGGAGTCGTTGATCCAGTCGAAAGGGATGACGTCCCAGTTGATGTCGGCCATGCCCTGCTGCTTGGCCGCCGCGAGCACGTTGTCGTTGATCAGGCCGCCCGCGGTTCGGAGCAGCTTGGGGGTCTGACCGGTCGCCGCCGTGATCGCGTCGTTGGCCTTCGAGATCTGGCTCGGGATGTCCTCAGGCGGGATCGTCGTCATGTTGGGGTGTTCCCACGTGTGATTGCCGACCTCCATGCCGGCGTCAAGGATGCGCTTGGCGCCTGCGGGGTTGGCCGCGACCTTGTTGCCGATCAGGAAGAACGTCGACTTCACGTCGTTGTCGTTGAGGATCTGCAGCAGCCGGTCGGTGTATGGGCTTGGCCCGTCGTCGAACGTCAGCGCAACGCATTTGACCTGTGAGCAGTCGACGTTGTCGGCGCTGGCCCGTCGGACGTGGCCGGTGAGTCCGCCGACGATCAGCACCGCAGCGGCCACGAGCACACCGAGGACGGTCCTGGCGTAGCGCCAGCCCTGGCTGTCGGGTCGCTTCGGCACCCAAGCAGCCTACCGAGGGGCGCTAGGCGTCCGCGGCCGAGCAGGCCGTAATCAGGGCAACGCCCCCGGGCTGATCTCCTCGAGCATCTCGGTGACCAGCGCAGCGATCGGCGAGCGCTCGCTGCGCAGCAGCGTGATGTGGGCGAATAGCGGGTGCCCCTTCAGCTTCTCGATCACCGCGGCGACGCCGTCGTGGCGGCCGACGCGAAGGTTGTCGCGCTGCGCGACGTCGTGGGTGAGAACCACCCGCGATCCGGCACCCAGTCGGGACAGCACGGTAAGCAGCACGTTGCGTTCCAGCGACTGCGCCTCGTCGACGATCACGAACGAGTCGTGTAGCGAGCGGCCGCGGATATGCGTCAGCGGCAGCACCTCGAGCATGCCGCGCGACAGCACCTCCTCCAGCACCGCGGGGCTGGCGAGCCCCTCGAGGGTGTCGAAGACGGCCTGCGCCCACGGGCCCATCTTTTCGCTCTCGCTGCCGGGCAGATAGCCGAGCTCCTGTCCGCCGACCGCGTACAGCGGGCGGAACACGACGACCTTGCGCTGGGTGCGACGTTCCAGCACCGCCTCCAGTCCTGCGCACAGCGCGAGGGCGGACTTGCCGGTGCCGGCCTTGCCGCCCAGCGAGACGATGCCGACCGACTCGTCGAGCAGCAGATCCAGCGCCACCCGCTGCTCGGCGGAGCGGCCGCGCAACCCGAACACCTCGCGATCACCGCGCACAAGCTGCACCCGCTTCTCGGGATTGACCCGGCCCAACGCGTGGGAGCTGCCGCCCAGCAGTCGAATCCCGGTGTGGCACGGAAGATTACGCGCGGCCTCCAGGTCGATCTCGCCGTCGGCGTACAGCGTGTCGATCTCGTCCGCCGAAAGCTCGATCTCGTCCATCCCCGTCCAGCCGGACGTGATGACGTCCTGGGCGTGGTACTCGTCGGCGGACAGACCGACCGCGCCGGCCTTGACCCGCAGCGGGATGTCCTTGCTGACCAACGTGACTCGCTTGCCCTCAGCGGCCAGGTTGGCCGCGCAGGTCAGGATCCTGGCGTCGTTGGTGTCGGTCCTGAACCCCGCCGGCAGCACCGCCGGATCGCTGTGGTTCAGTTCGACATGCAGCGTGCCGCCTTGAGTCCCAACGGGAATCGGCTGATCCAGCCGTCCATGCTCGAGCCGCAGATCGTCGAACATCCGCAATGCCTGTCGCGCGAACCAGCCAAGCTCATGGTGATGCCGTTTGGCTTCCAGTTCGCTGATGACCACCAGCGGGACCACCACTTCGTGCTCAGCAAACCGTGTACAGGCCCAGGGATCGGACAGCAGCACGGAGGTATCGAGCACGTAGGTCCGCAAGGGCGAATCAGTCACGTAGCGCTCCTCGAGCCCGCGCGGCCCCACACGAACCTTCGGCGGACGCTGCGGCACTAGGACCGGGGCCGGTCCTCTCTTGATCGAAACGATCGGTACCGCCCGGATAGCAGAGCATGTCGCTAGCCATCGAGAAACGACGCTACTCTCGCTGAGCGCTTCGCGCCGCGCAGGCGCGCCGTGGCTAACTCGTCACACGTGGGCGCGCAGCGCGGGCTCGTCGGCCAGCCCCCACGCGGTGATGCGGTCGGCGATCACCTGGCGTCGCTGCTCCGGTCCGAAGATGCCCGCCTCGGCCATGTGGGCGACCTTGTCCGCGTACGCGTCGATGTCCCCGCCGACCAATTCGAGTTCGGCTGCGCGGCGTGCAATCGCCTCGATGGTTTCGTCGGGGTTGTAGGTCAGGCAGTGCGCGACGATGTTGGCGAAGAACTCCTCGTGGCGCTCCTCGTCCAGGGCGATGCGGCCGACGAGATCCTTGAGTACGGGCTCGGTGGTCTGGGCTTGCAGATTGCGGCAGAAGACGGCGTGCGAGCGCTCGAGGAACGCCATGAACACCAGCCGCTCCATCTGGCTGTAGGTGTCGGCCCGGTAGCCCTTCATCACGTGCTGGACGCGCACGTCCTCGTTGGCGGCCGGGTCGATCTCGCGAGTGACCACCAGGTAGTTGCGCAGCGCGATGGCGTGCAGGTGCTCCTCGGCGGTCCAGCGGCCGATCCAGCGGCCCCACTTGTCATCGAGGATGAAGCTGAACACGAACTCCCGGTGGTATCCGGCGAGGTTGTCCTTGATGATCAGCAGGATCTCGAGGGCGTCGGTGACGTGCTTGGGCAGCGTGACG
The DNA here is from genome assembly GCA_032162325.1 of Mycobacterium sp. Lineage (GTDB taxonomy): Bacteria > Actinomycetota > Actinomycetes > Mycobacteriales > Mycobacteriaceae > Mycobacterium. The sequence goes on from JAVRPG010000762.1 coordinate 12,372, forward strand.
TCCGACGGGTCCCAGTCCCGCCCGCCGAGGAAGGCGAAGTTCTCGCCCTGCTCGAACGGCACGAAGTCGTGGGCGTACCAGAGGTCCTCGGTGTCGATGTGCCGCCGCAGCTCCTGCTGGACGACGGGCTCGAGCTCGAGGATCAGCGCATTAGCGACAGGTTTCTGTGCCATAAAAGTAACTGTAACCCGAGTTCACATGTTTTTTGAAATCGGGTGTGGGGAGTGTCACCGCGCCGAGTTACAGCGACAAACCCGGGTATAGCGGGTTGGCGTCCAGCAGCTCGGCCGCGCCGGCATGCACCCGCTCGGCCGTGCCGTCGGCGAGCTTGTACTTGGCCTTCGAGGGTCCCGACGCGGCAGCGGCGGGTTGTGTGTTGGACAGCACGTCGACGATCAACTCGGCGACACGGTCGAAGTCGTCGGCACCGAAGCCGCGGGTCGTCAACGCGGGCGTGCCCAACCGGATACCGCTGGTGTACCAGGCGCCGTTCGGGTCGGCCGGGATCGAGTTGCGGTTGGTGACGACGCCTGCGTCGAGCAGCGCCGACTCGGCCTGCCTGCCGGTCAGCCCGAA
>JAVRPG010000763.1:0-26351 GCA_032162325.1 Mycobacterium sp.
TTCTCAACCTTGCGGCTCATCCCGTGGCTGCCGGGCACCGCGATGGTGATGGCCGATCTGTCGTGGACCGACGGCAATCCCGTGACCCAGGCGCCGCGCAGCATCCTCAACCGCCAAATTGATCGACACGCCGAGAGCGGCCTGGTGCCCTATGTCGGCACCGAGCTGGAGTTCATGGTGTTCGACACCGGTTTTCGGGAAGCGTGGGCGGCAGGCTACCGCGGATTGACGGCGGCCACCGACTACAACGTCGACTACGCAATGCACGCGTCGACCCGGATGGAGCCACTGCTGCGCGACATCCGGCTCGGCATGGACGGCGCCGGCATGTATTGCGAGGGCGTCAAGGGTGAATGCAACTACGGTCAGCAGGAAATCGCGTTCCGTTATGACCACGCCCGCGTCACCTGCGACAACCACACCATCTACAAGAACGGCGCCAAGGAGATCGCCGACCAGCACGGCAAGAGCCTGACGTTCATGGCGAAATTCGATGAGCGCGAAGGCAATAGCTGCCACATCCACATTTCGTTGCGCGGCGACGACGGTTCCGCGGTGTTCGCCGACGCGGACGCGCCCGACGGAATGTCGCCGATGTTCCGCAGCTTCATCGCAGGCCAACTGGCCACGCTGCGGGAGCTGACACTGTTATACGCACCGAACATCAACTCCTACAAGCGATTCGTCGAGGGCAGCTTCGCGCCGACCGCGATCGCGTGGGGGATGGACAACCGAACGTGCGCGCTGCGCGTCGTCGGCCACGGCCACGGCATGCGGATGGAATGCCGCGCACCCGGCGGTGACGTCAACCAGTATCTCGCGGTGTCTGCGCTGATCGCCGGTGGTCTATACGGCATCGAGCGTGAGCTGGAGCTGCCGGAAGCGTTGGAGGGCAACGCGTATACCAGCGGCGCGGAACGGCTGCCCACCACGCTGGCCGAGGCCGCCGCGCTGTTCGGCAAATCCGAGGTGGCGCGCGAGGCGTTCGGCGACGACGTCGTCGAGCACTACCTGAACAACGCGCGTGTGGAACTGGGCGCGTTCAATTCGGCGGTGACCGACTGGGAAAGGGTGCGTGGCTTTGAGCGGCTTTGATGCGAGAAGCGCAGGCGGATCGCGCAGACCGGGGCCTGTGCTGGGCTTGACAACTTATCTGCAGCAGGCGCAGACCGGAGTCTGGGACGTACGCGCCAGCTTCCTGCCCGCCATCTACATCGAGGGGGTGAACCTGGCCGGTGGAATCGCGGCGCTGCTACCGCCGCAGCCGGTGGACGCCGAGATCGCCTCTCGAGTTCTGGACGGGCTGGACGGGCTGATCATCACCGGCGGCCGTGATGTCGACCCGGCCGGGTACGGCCAGCAGCCGCACCCGGCCACCGACGAGGCCACGACCGACAACCGGCAGCGCGACGCGTTCGAGTTCGCGCTCGTCGACGGTGCGATCCGGCGGGGCATGCCGGTGCTGGGTATCTGTCGTGGGGCGCAGGTGATCAACGTCGCGCTGGGCGGCACGCTGCATCAGCATCTGCCCGACGTGATCGGCCACACCCACCACCAGCAGGGCAATGCGGTGTTCTCCACGTCGGCGGTGCGGACCGTGCCCGGAACGCGCCTGGCCTCCCTGATCGGCGAGTCGTCGGATGCCCAGTGCTATCACCACCAAGCCATCGACCGGCTCGGCGACCGCCTGATCGTCAGCGCCCAAGACTCCGACGGGGTCATCGAGGCCGTCGAAATCCCCGGGGATAACTTCGTTTTGGCGGTGCAGTGGCATCCCGAGGAGCGACTGGACGATCTGCGGTTGTTCGCCGCGGTGGTAGAGGCCGCGGCGGCGTACGCAACAGAGAAAGTGAGTGCATGACTGCGAGCGAGCTGATCAACCCCGCCACGGAGGAAGTGTTGCGCACCGTCGAGCAGACCGACCTCGCGGGCGTCGATGACGCAGTAGCGCGCGCCAAGGCGGCTCAACGGGATTGGGCCCGGCTAGCGCCTGCCGAACGGGCGGCCGCATTGCGGGCTTTCGCGGCCGTCGTCGACGCGCACACCGACGAACTGGCTGCTCTCGAGGTCGCCAATTCCGGGCACCCGATCAGCAACGCGGAGTGGGAGGCGGGCCACGTCCGCGACGTTCTGCAGTTCTACTCAGCCACGCCGGAACGGCTGTCGGGCAAGCAGATACCGGTGGCGGGCGGGCTGGATATCACGTTCAACGAACCGCTCGGCGTCGTCGGCGTCATCACCCCGTGGAACTTTCCGATGACGATCGCATCGTGGGGCTTCGCGCCAGCGCTGGCCGCCGGGAATGCGGTGCTGGTCAAACCCGCCGAGTGGACGCCGCTGACGACCATCCGGCTGGGCGAGCTCGCGGTCGACGCGGGGCTGCCCGCCGACCTGTTTCAAGTGCTGCCGGGCAAGGGCTCGGTGGTGGGGGAGCGGTTCGTCACCCACCCCGACGTCCGCAAGATCGTGTTCACCGGGTCCACCGAGGTCGGCACGCGCGTGATGGCGGGTGCGGCGGCCCAGGTCAAGCGCGTCACGCTCGAGCTGGGCGGCAAGAGCGCCAACATCGTGTTCGACGACTGCGACCTGGAGAAGGCCGCTGCGACCGCGCCGTACGGCGTCTTCGACAACGCAGGCCAGGACTGCTGCGCGCGAAGTCGGATCCTGGTGCAGCGCAGCGTGTATGACCGATTCATGGAACTGCTTGAACCGGCCGTCAAGGGTGTCGTGGTCGGCGATCCGCAGTCCAAAGACACCGAGATGGGGCCGTTGGTGTCGAAAGCGCACTGGAACACCGTCGCCTCCTTCGTGCCCGACGACGCGCCCGTCGCGTTCCGTGGCGACGCGCCGGCGGGCCCGGGCTACTGGTTCGCGCCGACGGTGCTGACCCCGCAGCGCACCGACCGCACCGTCACCGAGGAGATCTTCGGTCCGGTGGTTACGGTGTTGCCCTTCGACGACGAGGCGGATGCGATCGCGCTCGCCAACGACACGCCCTACGGCCTGTCCGGATCGATCTGGACCGACAACCTGTCGCGGGCGTTGCGAGTGTCGCGCGCGGTGGAATCCGGCAATCTGTCGGTCAATTCGCATTCGTCAGTCCGCTACAACACGCCGTTCGGCGGATTCAAGCAGTCGGGACTGGGCCGCGAGCTCGGCCCCGACGCACCGCTGTCGTTCACCGAAACCAAGAACGTCTTTTTCGCGATCGGAGAAGCCTGATGGATTTGACCCAACGACTGGCCGGCAAGGTCGCGGTCATCACCGGCGGCGCCGGCGGAATCGGACTGGCCACCGGGCGGCGGATGCGCGCCGAGGGTGCGACGATTGTGGTCGGCGAGATCGACCCGACCGCGGGTAAGGCGGCGGCCGACGAACTCGGCGGATTGTTTGTGCCCGTTGACGTCTCGGACGAGGCCGCCGTCGATGCATTGTTCGATACCGCCGCCGACACGTACGGGTCGGTCGACATCGCGTTCAACAACGCCGGTATCTCGCCACCAGACGACGACGTGATCGAGACCACCGAGCTGCCCGCCTGGCAGAAGGTGCAGGACATCAACCTCAAGTCGGTGTACCTATCGTGCCGGGCCGCGTTGCGGCACATGGTGCCGGCCAAGAAGGGGTCGATCATTAACACCGCCTCGTTCGTCGCGGTGATGGGCTCGGCGACGTCGCAGATCTCCTACACCGCGTCCAAGGGCGGCGTTCTGGCCATGTCCCGTGAGCTCGGGATTCAGTACGCGCGCAGCGGGATTCGCGTCAACGCGCTGTGTCCGGGCCCGGTCAATACCCCGCTGCTGCAGGAGTTGTTCGCCAAGGATCCGGAGCGGGCGGCGCGGCGGCTGGTGCACGTCCCGATGGGTCGGTTCGCCGAGCCGGACGAACTGGCGGCCGCGGTAGCGTTCTTGGCCAGCGACGACGCGTCGTTCATCACTGGAGCAACCTTCCTTGTCGACGGCGGCATCAGCGGCCACTACGTCACTCCGCTCTAAGTCGATGTCGGCAGCACCGCACGTCCCGCACGCGAGCGAAGCACTGCTGCGCCCGGTGCGGCCGGGGAACCCGTTCGAAGACACCGTCGAACGGCTGCTGCAGACCATCCGGCTCGGAGTGCTGCATCCGGGCGAATCCCTTCCACCCGAGCGTGAACTCGCGGCCCGGCTCGGAGTGAGCCGCGACACCGTTCGGGAAGCGATCAAGTCGCTTGCCGATGCCGGATATCTGGTGTCGCGTCGCGGCCGTTATGGCGGCACGTTCCTGGCCGACGAGCTGCCAAGGCACACCGGCGACAGCCCAGGGGTGACCCGCGCGGAGATCGACGACGCGCTGCGGTTGCGGGAGATCCTCGAAGTCGGCGCCGCGCGGATGGCGGCGAACCGGACCCTGACCGCCGCGGAGCGGGAAGTGCTGTGGTCGCGGCTGGCCGACGTCCGAGGCGCGGCGCCCGACCATTACCGGCGGCTGGACTCGCGGCTACACCTGGCGATCGCGGAGGCGGCCGGGTCGCCGTCGCTGGTTCCCCTGGTCGCCGAGAACCGGATGCGGCTCAACGGCCTGCTTGACCAGATTCCCTTGTTGCCGCGCAATATCGCCCACTCCGACGAGCAGCACGAAGCGATCGTCGTGGCGATCCTGGCGGGCGACGGCGAAGGCGCTGCGGAAGCCATGCGGGCGCATGTCGCGGGATCGGCCGCCTTGCTGCACGGCTTCCTGGACTGACTTCCTTACCGCGAGCGTGTGTCTGCTGTGCGACACGCCGCGAAACAGAGGCACTTTGCGCACGCTCGCGTATGAACTAGCAGCGGTTGGCCATCCAACTTCGGTGCCGCATTGCGGCCTTGCGGGCGGCCTTCGCGAGCTTCTTGTCGTGCAAGTGTTCACCAAGCGCGTCGAGCACCAGCTGCGTCTCAGCGGCCGGGTGCCGCACCATCTGCTCCAGTGCGGCGTACTGGTCAGCGGATTGAGGCCCCTCGGAGAACATCTCGCACAACTCCTCGGGATCGTCCAGGCCGGCTGCCAACACGTCGACGAACACCCCGATGTCGATGAAGCCGCCGACTTCGGCCTCGTCGGCCAGCCCGCGGGAAAGCAGATACAAAGCTGCGTTCCCCGCCGCGGGGCCATCGAGCAGCCGCCGCACCGCGGGGCCGACAACGTCTGAATCGAATGGCTCGAGAGCAGTAAATCCCTTGAACCGCAACGCCGGATCCTCTGCTGATCCGATCATTTCGACAATCAGCCCGACACGATCGCCCACTTCGAGGCCGGGCTGCCAAGCATCCATCAGAGGTTGGCGTTGCTCGTCGGGCACCCAGTCGAGCGCATCGATCAACTCTGAGGCGGGTGCGTCGGCGAGGTCGTCGAGGCTGCGCAGCGCGTATCCGGCTTCGGGCAGATGGTGAGGTACCACGTCCCGGCCTAGCGCGGTGAGGCGGATCGTGCCGCCGCTCGGATAAGTGTTTGAGCCGAGCCGGGTCTCGCCGCGGTCGGTCCATTCGACCACGCCGGCGGCCTCGAGCGTCGCGAAGATGTCGCTTATCCCGTTTCGCGCGAACGACTCGATTCTGTCGGACCATTGCGGCCAGTACGGGTCGATTTCGTCGCGCAGCACGGGTTCGGCGAGGTCGACGATTTCGTCGAAATCCACCTCGGCCTCGGGGGCCAAGATGGCGGCGAGCCAATGCACGGTGCCGGGGTCGAGAGCATCGCCGATGGCCTGCATCAGCTCGTAGGGGTTGTCGCGCGATCCGATGGCACCGCGCTCGATGATCGCGTCATAGACCGCGGCCGCACGGTCTGTTGCCGAGTTCCGGGACCAGTTTTTCGTCGGAACCAGCCGGCGTTGGTGAACACGAACGGCCCCAGCATCTTTCGCAAGGTTGACGATCGAGTTCAGACCTGACAGCCGCTCCGTCGAGTTCTTCCGGTAGGTGTGATCATCGAACTCCCACTCGGCGTGATCGCCGGTGTCGAGCAACTCGATGAGCGCCTTGCCGTCGGCAAGCTTGATATTGCCCTTCTGGGTCAAGGGCTTGCCGGAGTCGCCGAGGTACTCGCGAAGTCCTTCGATTTTCTGCAACAGCGGCGCCGCGCCGGCGACCGCCTCGACCTCTTCCGCCGGCGGTGGGATGTGCACGAACGGCACCTCGACGGGCTCCGGTTCCTCATCGAAGAACCGGCCGGCGAGGAGGGCCTCGCGCACATCGGGCGGCAGCGCTTGATACGCAGTTATCCGCCGCTCTAGCTCGGCGTTCAACTTCTTCTCGGACCACCCCTGGGCGAGAAGCTCGGCGTATCGCGGCTGTCCCGGTGGATTGACCATCGGGTGACGAAAGACCATCTGGGCCATCCCGCGGTCGTCTGGGTTGGCCATCGCCACCCGCACCGTCGGCGTGAGCCGGTTGGCGAGTGTGCTCAACGCCTCCGCGCGATTGCGTCCGCCCGCTAGACCTCCGATGTCTCCCAGAAACTCAAGAAAGGTGCCGACAGCCGCGCACACGAGGTCGGCGTCGGTCGCATGCTTGCGGGGACACCACTCGAGCAGGAACTCGACGATGTCGTCCTCATCGAACGCGTCGAGCACTCCCGTGGAGTGGATGCGACGCCAGAAGGTGAATACACCAGCGTCGCCGACGATGGCCTCGGGATCGGTTTCGCCCCGGGCAGTGAGCCAAGCGGCGAACTCCTCCAGGAGCGTGGTGTCAGACGCGCGGTAATCCTGGTTCAAGAGCATTCCCATCCGGCGAGCCTTGCACCCGTGGATCGGTCACCGCGACATCCCGGGCGGTGTGTTGCCGTTCGTGATCCCAACTTACGCGGGCGCGCCACTCCTCGTGGATTACATTGTCAGCGGTGCGCAAACCCGGGAACCAGGCAGAAGTGGAACGTGCGACATCGGCGTTGGCCGATGTCGACACGACGGGCTGGACCCAGCGCTTTGATCTGCTCTCCGACCCCAACCGCCTGGAGATACTTCTGGTTTTGCACCGCGCGCCCGGGATTTGCGTTGGGGACCTCGCTGCGGTGCTTGGCCGATCGGAGAACGCGGTCTCCCAGGCGCTGCGCGTGCTGAGGCAGCAGGGTTGGGTCAGTTCGACGCGGGTGGGCCGGGCCGTCAGCTACCGGCTCGAAGACAAGATCGTGCACGACCTGCTGCACTGGATCGGCGCCCGGCACGGCTGAGGACTTTCGCCCTTCCAGCGGCATAAGCTCCCAGTGTGCGCGTGTTGACGATGGACGATCCGCTGCTTGCGGATCGTCCGGACCTGGCCGGTGCATCGGACCTGCCCGCCCATGTGCGCATAGGCGACTGGCTGGAACGGTTGATCGTCTCGCGCGAGCTGGCGCCGGGCGACAAACTGCCTGCCGAGGTCGAGATCGCCAACGCGCTGGGCGTCAGCCGGATGACATTGCGCCAGGCGCTGAGCACGATCGAAGCGAAATGCCTTATCGACCGCCGACGGGGACGGTTCGGCGGCAATTTCGTCTCGGCACCGCGGATCGAGTTCGACCATGCCGGCCTGCCCGGGTTCACCGAACAGCTGCGCCGCATCCATGTCGAGGCGGGGGCCGAGGTCCTGCGTGCCACAACCGGTCGCCCCACCCCCGAGGTGCGTCAGCGCCTCGGGCTCAAACGCGGCGAACAGGTCTACGAAATTCTGCGTGCCCGATCGGCCAACGGCGAGCCGATCGTTCTGGAAGAGGCGTATCTACCCGCGGCGAGCTTTCCGGGATTGCTCTCGGCGAACCTGACCGGCTCGTTGTACATGCTGATGCGTTCCTACGATGCATCCCCGTTCTCGGCCGATGAAGAGATCGAGGCGACGCGGGCCACGTCAGAACAAGCCGGACTCCTCGGCATCGAGGCGGGCAGTCCATTGTTGTTGATCACGCGCACATCGTTCAGCGACGGCGGCGTTGCGGTCGAGTTCTCCCGCGACTATCACCGCTCGGATCGCGCGCGGATCCGCATCAAGTCCCGGGCCGACGGTGAGGCGCCCGCTCGCGACGCCATCCGGTGAGAGCGTCCTCGACGAGTTCAGCCGACAGCTCGGCCACGATGGCCGGGGCGGTAGCGTCCAGTTCACTACTCGGCTCGGAGGCGACGGCCACGCAATGCATGCCTGCGGCCAGCGCGGCCTGCACACCCGGCACGCAGTCTTCGAAGACGAGCACATCGTCGGGCCGGCGACGCAGCAGCCGGGCCGCCGTGAGGAATCCCTCCGGATGGGGCTTGCCGTCCCTGACGTCCTCCTCGGCGATCAGCACGCCGAACAACTCACCGGCGGGACTGCCTGCCAGCACCGCCAGGACGTCGTCGCGCTGGGCGCCGGTTACGATGCCGAGGGGAATCTCGTTGTCGGCCAACAGCTTCACCAGTTGCACGGTGGCGTCGGCGATCGGTGTGTCTTGTCTGCGACGCGTTGCTTGTAGACGCCCTGCCGCCACCGCAGCAGCTCGGTGACTTCCTGTTCGGTTCCGCGGCCGTGCCGTGCCACCGCGCGTTCGATGATCTCGCGGTCACTGCGGCCCAAATGCTGGTCGCGGTAATCCTGTTCGGTCATGGCCCAGTCGAGGTGGACGCGGAACAGCTCGCTGAAGATGTCGAACAGGATGGGTTCGTCGTCGGACAGCGTTCCGTTGAAGTCGACGATGACGGCGGGCTGCTCGCTGCGTAACCAGGTTTCGATTACATCGGTCGTTGACGGCACGCCCAATAGTCTAGACCTTTAACCAGGTGGCGGTTACAGTGAACCGATGCCGTTTCCGCTCACCGACGCCCAGCTCAACAGGCTGCTGGATGAGATTCCGGCGGTGGCCGGACGGCCAAGACAGCTGCAGGATCTGTCCGGCGGACTGACCAATCGCAACGTCAAGGTGATCACCCCGGACGCTGTCTATGTCGCCCGGTGCGTCGACACCAGCTGCAACTTCCTCGGTATCGACCGCGACGAGGAGTTCTACAACACCAAGGCGGCCGAGCAGGCCGGCGTCGGCGCGCCGGTGATCGACTACCGACCCGATCTGGGCATCCTGCTGTTGGGCTACCTCAACGGAAAGACGCTGTCAAACGACGACTTTCAGCGGCCTGGAGTGGTGGCCAAGGTGGCCGCGGGATGCCGGGCGTTGCACGACGGGCCGCGCTTCCGCGGCCGATTCGACATGTTCGAACGCCAACCCAGCTATCTCAAGACCGTGCAGGAAAACGGTTTCAAGATCCCGCGCGACTACCTGGAGTACGCCGACACGTTTGGCGAGATCCAGAACGCGTTGGCCCCCGATCGGACCACCGTCCCGTGCAACAACGACCTGCTGGCGGGCAATTTCATCGAAGACGGGGACAAGGTGTGGTTGATCGACTACGAGTACTCCGGCAACAACGATCCGTGCTTCGAGCTCGGCAACATCTGGAGCGAATGTGGCCTGTCCACCGAGCAGCTGGCGGAGCTCGTCACGAGTTACTACGGTCGGCCGCTGCGCCACAAGATCGCCCGCGCCCACCTGCAGGGCATCGTCGCGAAGTACGGGTGGACGTTGTGGGGGTGCATCCAAAGCGCTTCCAGCGCACTGGAGGTCGACTTCTGGGGCTGGGCGATGGACCGCTATGAGGCCGCCATCGCCGAATTCAAGGGCCCGCGCCTGGCGCGCCTGCTTGACGACGTATCAGCCACCGACTGACGCAAGGGATCCGTGACATCTATGGCCACCACAACGCTGCCCGACCGTGCGCACATCGTCATCATCGGAGGCGGCGTGATCGGAACCAGCGTCGCCTACCACCTGACCAAGCTCGGCCTCACCGACGTCGTCCTGCTCGAACAAGGCCAACTGTCATGCGGCACAACGTGGCATGCCGCCGGGCTGGTCGGCCAACTGCGGGCGTCGGAGAGCGCCACCCGGCTGGTCCAGTACTCGACGCAGCTATACGCCGAGTTGGAGAACGAGACTGGCTTGTCGGCCGGCTACAAGCAGTGCGGGGGAGTGACAGTCGCGCGCACGGAGGATCGCATGATCCAATTGCGCCGCACCGCGGCGAGCGCTGCGGCGTTCAACATGGAATGCGAACTGCTCGCGCCCGAGCAGGCGCTCGAACATTACCCGGTCATGCGGGTCGACGACCTGGTGGGCGCCATCTGGCTACCCGCCGACGGCAAGGCCAACCCGACCGATTTGACCTTCGCGCTGGCGAAGGGCGCACGGATGCGGGGCGCCCGGATCGTCGAGAAGGTCAGGGTGCTTGACGTTTTGACCGATGAGGGCCGGGTGACCGGGGTGCGGACCGACGGCGGGGACGTCGAGGCCGAGATCGTCGTCAACTGTGCCGGGCAGTGGGCCAAACAGGTGGGTGCCATGGCAGGTGTCAATGTCCCGCTGCATTCGGCCGAGCACTTCTACGTCGTAAGTGAAGTCATCGACGGCGTGCACCCCGACCTGCCGATCCTGCGCGACCCCGACGGCTATACGTACTTCAAGGAGGAAGTGGGCGGGCTGGTGATCGGCGGCTTCGAGCCGGAGGCCAAGCCGTGGGTGGCGCCCGATGCGATCCCGTACCCGTTCGAATTCCAGCTGTTGGAAGAGGATTGGGACCACTTCGAGATTCTGATGAATAACGCGCTGTTGCGGATTCCGGCGCTCGAGGAGACCGGAATCAAGAAGTTCTATAACGGCCCGGAGAGCTTCACGCCCGACAACCAGTTCATTCTCGGGCAGGCTCCCGAGCTCGCGAACTTCTTCGTCGGCGCGGGCTTCAACTCGGTCGGCATCGCGACCGCGGGCGGCGCCGGCCGCGCGCTTGCGGAGTGGATCGTCAACGGTGCGCCGACCAGCGACCTGACGGGCGTGGATATCCGCCGGTTTGCGCCGTTCAACGGCAACAACCGGTGGTTGCATGATCGCGTCGCCGAGGTCCTCGGATTGCACTACGAAATCCCCTGGCCCAACCGGGAAATGACCACCGCCCGGCCGTTCCGGCGCTCACCCGTGCACCACCTGCTGGAGGCAGCCGGCGCCAACTTCGGCAGCAAGATGGGCTGGGAGCGGGCCAACTTCTTCGCCCCCGACGGCACGGAACCGACGATCGAATACACCTGGGGCAAGCCCAACTGGTTGTCATGGTCGGCCGCGGAGCAGGCCAACACGCGGACGAACGTGACCGTGTTCGACCAAACCTCCTTCTCCAAGTACATGCTCGTCGGCCGTGACGCCGAGGCGGCGCTGCAGTGGCTGTGCACCGCCGACGTCGGCGTCGAAATTGGCAGATCGGTCTACACCGGAATGCTCAACGCGCGCGGCGCCTACGAGTCGGATGTGACGGTCACCCGCACCGGCCCGGAGGAGTTTCTGATCGTCAGCAGTGCGGCCACCACCGAGCGCGACAAGGACCACATTCGCAAGAACATGCCCGACGGGGCCGACGCCGCGCTGGTCGACATGACGTCGGCGTACGCGGTGTTCGGTGTGATGGGGCCGAAGTCTCGTGATCTGCTGTCGACGCTCACCAGCGCCGACCTGTCCGACGAAGCGTTCCCGTTCGCCACAAGCCAACAGATCACGCTCGGTTACGCGACCGTGCGCGCCACCCGGATCACGTATGTCGGAGAATTGGGTTGGGAGCTTTACGTTCCCGCCGAGTTCGCGGTCGGCGTCTACGAGGACCTGATGACAGCGGGCTCTCGGTTCGGTGTCGGCAGCGGCGGCTACTACTCGATCGAATCTCTTCGGCTCGAGAAGGGCTACCGCGCATTCGGCCGGGAACTGACACCGAGTGAGAACCCCGTCGAAGCGGGGCTTCTGTTCGCGTGCAAACTGAGAACCGACATCGCGTTCCTGGGCCGCGAAGCGATCGAGAAGGCCAAGGCGGAGGGACCGCGCCGCAAGCTTGTCGGGTTCAGGGTCGATGCTCCTGAGGCGATGCTGTGGGGAGGCGAGCTGATCCTGCGGGACGGCGGCGTCGCCGGGCAGGTGACTTCGGCGGCGTGGGGTGAGGCGACGGGCTCCTGCGTCGGGCTGGCCTACGTGCGAGCTTCGGACAATGCCGTCATCAATGCAGATTGGATCAACGCCGGCAACTACGAGGTCAACGTCGGTGGGCAGCGGTACCCGGTCTCGGTATCACTGAAGCCGCTCTACGACCCGACGAACGCGAGAATCCGCCCGTAACGGATCGCCTACCGCCTGAACATCTGTTCATCTAGACAGATGAAATGCGCGGGCATAGGGTCGACCCGTGAGCGTCGTCGAGCAGCCCGAAGCGACCGTTACCCGCCGACTCGACCGAACCGATTGGACGACGATCGCCGCGATCGGCGGCGTCGTCCTGGCGCTCCACATGTTCGGCTGGGGAGTGCTGGTGCTCGGGGTGGCGCCGCAGCACATCACGCTCGGGTCGGCGGGCGTCTTCGGGGTCGGACTGGGTGTGACCGCCTATCTGCTCGGAGTGCGGCACGCGTTCGACGCCGACCATATCGCCGTAATCGACAACACCACGCGAAAGCTGGTCGGCGAGGGCACCCGCTCGCTGTCCGCCGGATTCTGGTTCTCACTGGGCCATTCCAGCGTCGTGTTCGGGCTGGCGTTCCTGCTGGCGCTCGGCGTGCGCGCGGTCGTGGGCCCGGTGCAGGACGAGGGCTCGCCGCTGCTGCAGACGCTCGGGCTGGTGGGCTCCCTCGTCGCGGGGACCTTCCTCATCCTGATCGGGCTGACGAACCTGTTCGCCGCGGTGGGCATCGCCAAGGTGTTCCGCCGGATGCGTAACGGCGACTTCGATGAGGCCGAACTCGAGCGGCAACTCGACAACCGCGGCTTCCTGGCGCGGGTCTTCGCCAGGGTCATGCGCCAGGTGAGCAAGCCCTGGCACCTCTACCCCGTGGGGCTGCTCATGGGCCTCGGCTTCGACACGGCGACGCAGGTGGCGCTGCTGGTACTGGCCGCTGGAACGGCGGCGTTCACGCTGCCCTGGTACGCCATCCTGGTGCTGCCCGTGCTGTTCGCGGCCGGGATGAGCCTGTTCGATGCGCTCGACGGCATCCTTATGTCGAGGGCCTACGGCTGGGCGTTCCTCCAGCCGGTCCGCAAGGTGTACTACAACCTGACCGTAACCGTGCTGTCGGTGGTCGTCGCTCTGGTCATCGGCGTCATCGTGCTCGCCGGCCTGCTCGCCGACCGCCTCGGCATCGAGTCGGGTCCGCTGGCTGCGATCGGATCGGCAAACCTTGAGTTCGTCGGCTTCATGATCGTCGGGCTGTTCGTCGCCGCTTGGTTGATCGCCCTCGCGGTCTGGCGCTTCGGACAGGTCGGGGAGCGCTGGGCACCGGCCGTCGAATGAAGTCAGTGCCGCCTGGACGGCGGCCAGGGCGGCTCGCCGCACAACGCTAACAGCGCGTTCTCGATCACCTCGGGCAACGCCGGATGGATCCAGTACTGGCCACGCGCCATGTCCTGCGCCGGCAGGTCAAAGCTCATCGCCTGGATCAACGGCTGGATCAGCGATGAGGCCTGGTGGCCCATGATGTGCGCGCCGAGAATCAGCCCTGTGTCGTCGTCGACGATGATCTTCGCGATGCCCGTGGTGTCCTCCATCGCCCAGCCGTAGGCGACGTCGCCGAAATCCTGGACCTTCGACCTCACCTTGAATCCCTTTGCCCGGGCCTGGTTTTCGGTGAGCCCGACGCTGGCGATCTGCGGGTCGGTGAACACCGCCGACGGCACGTACCGATGGTCGGACGGCATAAGCGCGCCGGTGTCATCCCAGTCCTGCAACAGGTTGTGTTTCACCACGCGCGCCTCGTGGTTGGCCACGTGCTTGAGCTGATACTCCGAGGAGATGTCGCCGAGGGCGAATATGCCGCGCGCGGTCGTGCGCTGGTACTCGTCGACGACGACCTGGCCGTTCGCGTTCACCTTCACGCCGGCCTTCTCTGCGTCGAGCAGGTCGCCGTTGGGCGTTCTGCCGGTGGCGACCAGCAGAACGTCGCCCCGCACTCGGGAGGCGTCCTGGCAGCGCAACTCGACGCAGTCGCCGTCCTGACGGATGCCCGCGACCTTGTGGTGGCTGAGCAATTCCCACTTCTTGGAAGCGATATCGGTGAACCGTTCGCAGATGGTGTCATCGTGACCGCGCAACAGGGTGCTGCCGCGGATCATCATGGTGACCCGGCTGCCGAGCGACGAGAAGATATGGGCGAACTCACAAGCCACGAAGCCACCCCCGACGATCACCAGGTGCTCGGGCACGTCGGCGATCCGCATGATGGTGTCGCTGGTGTGGTACAGCACACCGGAATTCGCAATCTCGTCGGGTATGACAGGCCGGGAACCGGCGGCGATGACAACCTGGTCCGCGGTGAACTCGTCGCCGTCCTCGGTCAGCAGCGTGTAGCGGCCGTCCGATAGCGGCGACCCGAAGCGGGTGTGGCTGGCGTACACCTCGACGCTCGGGGAGGAGCGCCGGTAGTTCTCGCCGCCGACCGCGAGCGGATCGATGCGACCGAACACCCGCGAGACGATGTCACCCCATCGGACACCGTCGACATGGGCGTCGATCCCGTATTGTGCTGACTCACGCGCACTTTGGGCCACTTCGGTGGCGTAGACAAACATCTTCGTCGGTATGCATCCCACGTTGAGACACGTACCGCCGAACACGCCCTGCTCGCAGATCGCGACGCGCTTGCCTGCGTGGCGGTCGTCAAGGATCGAGTTGCCCGAACCGGTTCCGATTATTGCGATGTCGAAGTGCGCCATGGAGATCACCCTTGTTCGGATTGAGTTGCCGCATCTGAGGTTTCGGCCAGATACCAATCCAGCCACTTGTCCAGTTCGCGGTACGCCGCATGCCGGGACTCCGGCACCGAGAGGAACACGTCGTGCTTGGCGTCGACGATCGGCACAATCGTGGAGCGGTTGCCGATGCAGCCCGCCCAGCGCGCTATCTGCTTGACGTCGAGCACCGCGTCACCGCGCTGGATCTCGTCAACCTTTTCGGGGTCGGTGACCTCCCGCACGCTGCGATCCGACCGCAGAATCAGGTTGGGCACACCGACATCCAGCCCGCGGTGCAGCTTGACCTGCGCGCGGCGGACGGCGTGCAGCCAGCCGAACGTGACGGGAAAGCCGCCGATCGGCTTCCATTGCAAGTTGTAGTCAAACTCGCCGCCGTACTCCTTGTGCAAAGTGGCGCCGTATCCCCCCTCCGTCGGGGGGCGCAGCACCCGTTTCTTGCGGATGCGTGAGATTGCGCCGATCGCCGCCCCCGTCGGGGCAGTCCGCAGAATCGCAGGCCCCTGCAGATCCAGCCAGGGACTGTTGAGCACGAGGCCGGTGACGTGTTTGCGCTGTGTCATGCCGCGACTGCGCAACCGGTCAAGCCACAGCGAGACGATGAGCCCGCCCGCGGAGTGCCCGTACACCAGCACCTTCGCCGGCGACGCCTCCGCGATAAGGTCCAGCGCCCGCTCCAGTTCGGTGTCGTAGCGCGCCAGGTCGGTGGTGAAGTGCGGCGTCTGCCCCTCGCGCCATGACCGCCCGCACTTGTTCATGTCCAAGGCGTAGACGGCGAAGCCGCGGGCGGCGAAGTGGTCGGCCTGTTCGGTGTTGAAGAAGTAGTCGGTGAAGCCGTGCACCAGCAGCACCGCGTGGGTCGCCGACGGGTCGGGCTCACCGCGGCGCACCAGCGTGGCGACGAGGTCACCTTCGCCGTCGGGATCCGGGCCAAGGCCGATTGTCTGCTGCCAGTAACCAGGCAGCACGTCGGGCTCCCATCCAGGCACGACAGCTACCTTAGCCGCGCTGCGCGGCCGACCTGGGCCCATGGAGGCAGACCAGGGCGGATAACCTGAACAGCGGAAAGCCGTGACAGGCGACCGCGACCGCGAAGGACCAACGATTCGGTGTCTGACCCGAAGGCCGAGAAGGTGGACGTCGTGCTGGTCGGCGCGGGCATCATGAGCGCCACCCTGGGTGCACTGTTGCGGTTGGTGGAGTCGGGTTGGTCGATCACGCTGGTTGAGCGCCTCGACGGTGCGGCTGCGGAGAGCAGTCATCCGTGGAACAACGCGGGGACCGGGCACTCGGGGCTGTGCGAGCTGAATTACACCCCGGAGCGGCCAGACGGCTCGATCGACATCAGCAAAGCGGTTCAGGTCAACGAGCAATTCCAGGTGACGCGGCAGTTCTGGACGTATGCGGTACAGAATGGGGTGCTGCCCGATGTGCGGAGTTTCCTCAACCCCATTCCGCATGTCAGTTTCGTGCACGGCGCGACCAACGTCGACTACTTGAAGCGTCGCCATGACGCGCTCGCGCACAATCCGCTGTTCGCTTCGATGGAGTTCATCGCCGACGGCGACGAGTTCGCGCGGCGGTTGCCGTTGATGGCCTCAGGACGTAGAGATTCCGATCCGGTCGCGCTGGGCTGGGCACAGGATGGGACCGACGTCGACTTCGGTGCACTGTCGCAGCAGCTCATCGGCTATGTGGCGCAGCGCGGCATGACCACCCTCTTCGGTCATGAGGTGCGCGACCTGCGCAAGGAGAAGGACGGCAGCTGGACCCTGACGATCGTCAACCGGCGCACCGAGGAAAAGCGGAAGGTCAACGCGAAGTTCGTCTTCGTCGGCGCCGGCGGTGGTGCGGTGCTGCTGCTGCAGAAGTCCGGGATCCGCGAGGCCAAGGGGTTCGGCGGATTTCCGGTCGGCGGCGCGTTTCTGCGCAGCGATCGGCAGGCGCTGACCCCGACGCACCGGGCGAAGGTGTACAGCCTGCCGCAGCCGGGCGCGCCGCCGATGGCGGGCACGCACCTGGACGCCCGGGTGATCAACGGCAAGTCGTGGCTGCTCTTCGGGCCATTCGCGCACTGGTCGCCGAAGTTCTTGAAGCAGGGCAAGGCGACCGATCTGCTGATGTCGGTGAAACCGAACAACATGGCGTCGACGGTCAAGGTCGGGCTCACACAGCGGGGGCTGGTGCGCTACCTGATCGGCCAGCTGCTGCTGTCGGAGTCCGATCGCATGCGGGCGCTGCGCGAATTCGCGCCCAGCGCAGTCGATTCCGACTGGAAACTCAACGTCGCCGGGCAGCGCGTCCAGGTGATCCGCCGGGCCGCAGGCAAGGGCGGCGTGCTGGACTTCGCCACCACTGTGCTGTCCGCCGCCGACGGCAGCATTGCCGGACTGCTTGGCGCCTCGCCGGGAGCGTCGACCGCGGTGCCCGCGATGCTGGATGTGATGGAGCGCTGCTTTGGTGAGCGGTACCCGTCCTGGCTGCCCAAGCTCAAGGAGATGGTGCCATCGCTGGGCACCGAGTTGGCAAGCGAGCCAGCGCTATTCGAGGAGGTGTGGTTGTGGGGTACCACGGTGCTCAAGTTGGACAAGCCCGCAAATGGTGTGCCGGCGGCGGGAACACCGATCGAGTCCGGCGCCGACACAGCCAACCCGGCGACCGCGGCCGCCGTTTGATGGTGGCTGCTAAGTGACCGTCGCATTACGCCGCAGCTGGGCCAAGGACCTGGACGCCAGGACGCTCTACGAGCTGCTGAAGCTGCGTGTCGAGGTGTTCGTCGTCGAACAGGCCACTCCGTATCCCGAATTGGACGGGCGCGACCTGCTCGCCGAAACCCGCCATTTCTGGCTCGAAGGGCCCGGCGGCGAAGTGATTTGCACGCTGCGCTTGATGGAAGAGCACCCCGGCGGCGAGAAAGCGTTCCGAATCGGACGCGTCTGCACCAAACGCAGCGCCCGCGGCCACGGCCACACCACCCGCCTGCTGCAGGCGGCACTGGCCGAAGTCGGTGACTACCCCTGCCACATCAACGCGCAGACCTACCTGGAGGACATGTACAGCCATCACGGATTCGTCCGCGACGGCGACGAGTTCCTCGACGACGGCATCCCGCATGTGCCGATGGTGAAACCGGGTTCTTCTCCCACTGAAGCCGGGCAGCCGTGACTTCGGTCTACCCGTTCAGCGCGATCGTCGGCCACGACCGCCTGCGGCTGGCGCTTGTGTTGTGCGCGGTGCGGCCCGATATCGGCGGCGTGCTGATTCGGGGCGAAAAGGGCACCGCGAAGTCGACCGCCGTGCGGGGACTGGCGGCCGTGTTGGCTGCCGTCGGAGCCGCGGAGGCGGCGACATCAGGTGGAGTCGGCGGCCACCTCGTCGAGCTGCCCATCGGCGCGACCGAGGACCGGGTAGTCGGGTCGCTGGACCTGCAGAAGGTGCTACGCGATGGCGAACACGCCTTCTCGCCGGGCCTGCTGGCCCGCGCGCACCGTGGCGTGCTGTATGTCGACGAGGTCAACCTGCTGCATGACCACCTGGTCGATGTGATCCTGGACGCGGCCGCGATGGGCCGCGTGCACGTTGAGCGCGACGGCGTGTCGCACAGTCATGAGGCCCGCTTCGTGCTGATCGGCACGATGAATCCCGAAGAGGGCGAGCTGCGCCCGCAGTTGCTCGACCGCTTCGGGCTCACCGTGGACGTGCGAGCCTCCCGAGATGTCGACGTTCGGGCCGATGTCATCCGGCAGCGGATGGCGTTCGAGGCCGACCCCGCGGGGTTCGCCGATCGATATGTTGCGGCGGATGCCGAACTTGCCCGCCGCGTCACCGCCGCGCGCGCAACGGTCGGCTCTGTCTGCCTGCCGGACAACGAGTTACGGCGCATCGCTGCGTTGTGCGCAGCCTTCGACGTCGACGGGATGCGGGCCGATCTGGTGGTGGCACGCACCGCTGTCGCGCACGCCGCGTGGCGTGGGGCCGACACCGTCGCGGAGGAGGATATTCGGGTAGCCGCCGAACTTGCGCTGCCGCACCGGCGACGCCGCGACCCGTTCGACGACCCGGGGCTCGATCCAGAACTGCTCGACGAGGCGATGAGTCAGGCGGGGGAATCCGCCGACAAACCAGAACCGGAGCCCGACCCGGATCCGCCTGGCGGTGGCGATTCGATCTCGGGCGACGAGGCGGATCACCCGGTGCCACACCGTAATTCGAGCTCTGCGCCCCGACCGAGCGCGGCGCCCTCGGCGGTGTTTCGCACCAGGGCGCTCGTCGTGCCAGGCGTGGGTGAGGGCGCGCCGGGACGCCGGTCACGCGCACGCAACCGCACTGGAAAGTCGATTTCGGCGACCGCCGAACCGGGGGCCGGCCACGGCATACACGTGTTCGGGACGTTGCTGGCCGCAGCCGGTCGTCAGCGCCGCCCTGGCAGGCCGAGTCCCAAGCCGGACGACGTGCGTCGTGCGATCAGGGAAGGCCGCGAAGGCAATCTGGTGATCTTCGTCGTCGACGCCTCGGGGTCGATGGCCGCGCGCGACCGGATGTCCGCGGTCAGCGGTGCGACGCTGTCGCTGTTGCGAGACGCCTACCAACGCCGTGACAAGGTGGCGGTGATCACGTTCCGGCAGCACGACGCCCAGCTGTTGTTGCCGCCGACATCGTCGGTGCACATCGCGGGCCGCCGGCTGGCCCGGTTCGACACCGGCGGGAAAACACCGCTGGCGCAAGGCTTACTGGCCGCACGCGATGTGGTGGTGCGCGAGAAGGCGCGTGACCGGGCGCGGCGCAGCCTGGTCGTGGTAATCACCGACGGGCGTGCCACCGGCGGCCCGGACCCGCTGGGCCGCGCGCGGGTGGCCGCGGCCCGACTGGTCGCCGAGGGCGCGACCGCCGTTGTGGTGGACTGCGAAACCTCGCATGTGCGACTGGGTTTGGCCGAGCAGCTGGCCGGCTATCTCGGCGCCCCGGCGGTGCGGTTGGCACACCTGCACGCCGACGCCCTGACGGCACTGGTCACGACCCAGGCCGACCGCAACGCCGCATAGGGAGACGTCGATGCCACAGGGTCAACCGTTGACCGTCCCCGACGACGGACTGTCGACCCGCGCTCGACGCAACGCTCCGCTGCTGGCCGTGCACACCGGTGCGGGAAAGGGCAAGTCGACCGCGGCGTTCGGCATGGCGCTGCGGGCCTGGAACCAGGGGTTCAAGATCGCGGTGTTTCAGTTCGTCAAGAGCGCCAAATGGAAAGTCGGCGAGGAAGCCGCATTTCGTGAACTGGGTCGCCTGCACGACGAGCACGGTGTCGGCGGCCCGGTGGAGTGGCACAAGATGGGCGCGGGCTGGTCGTGGTCGCGCAAGCACGGCACCGAGGTCGACCATGCGGCGGCCGCCGCCGATGGCTGGGCCGAGATCTCCCGCAGGCTGGCCGAGCAGCGGCACGACTTCTATGTCCTCGACGAGTTCACCTATCCGCTGAAGTGGGGGTGGGTCGACATCGACGATGTAGTCGAGGTTCTCCGTTCGCGGCCCGGCACACAGCACGTCGTCATCACGGGGCGTGACGCGCCGCAGCCGTTGCTCGACGCCGCGGACCTCGTCACGGAGATGGCGAAGGTCAAGCACCCGATGGACGTGGGCCGTAAGGGCCAGAGGGGCATCGAGTGGTGAGGCTTTCTTGCGCGAGCAGACGCAGAAGTCCCCGACACGCCGAGAAAGTGGGGCACTTTGCGTCTGCTCGCGTGCAAAGGCGACCCACGTGAGCGCCCCGGCCCTGGTCATTGCCGCGCCCGCGTCGGGCAGCGGAAAGACCACCGTCGCAACGGGTTTGATGGGCGCGCTGCGGCGTGCGGGACGGCGGGTCGCGCCGTTCAAGGTCGGTCCGGACTTCATCGACCCCGGCTACCACGCGCTCGCGGCGCTGCGGCCGGGCCGCAATCTCGACCCGGTGCTGGTGGGGGAGCAACTGATCGGCCCGCTGTACCGGCATGGCAGCGCGGGCGCCGACATCGCGGTCATCGAGGGCGTGATGGGACTGTTCGACGGGCGCATCAGTGAGAACCCGGCCGACGCCTCCGTCGCCCAGGGGTCGACCGCGCACGTCGCCGCGCTGCTGGGCACCCCGGTGATCCTGGTCGTCGACGCCCCTGGCCAGAGCCACAGCATTGCGGCTCTGCTGCACGGCTTTTCGACATTCGACCGATCGGTGCGCATCGCGGGGGTGATCCTCAACCGGGTCGGCTCGCCTCGGCATGAGGAGGTGCTGCGGCAGGCCTGCGAGCACGCCGGCGCACCGGTGTTCGGCGTGATCCCGCGTGCCGACGAACTGTCCGTCCCGTCACGGCACCTCGGCCTGATCACCGCCGTCGAACACGGCGAGCAGGCGCGGGCCGCCGTCGAGGCGATGATCGCACTGGTGGGCCGCCACGTCGACCTGGTTGGTATCGCCGCCGTGGCTGCCAATCGAGTGACCGACGAACCATGGGATCCCGCCGTGGCCGCGCGTGCCACCGGGAACGTCACGGTCGCGCTCGCGGCGGGAAAGGCGTTCAGTTTCGGTTACGCGGAGCACGGCGAACTGCTGCGCGCGGCAGGGGCCGACGTCGTCGAGTTCGACCCGTTGACCGATCCGCTGCCGCCGCAAACCGCGGCCCTGGTGCTGCCCGGTGGATTCCCCGAACAGTTCAGTACCGAGCTGTCGGCCAATGACCGTGTGCGTCAACAGATCAGGGTGCTGGCGGCCAGTGGTGCGCCGGTACACGCTGAATGTGCGGGCCTCACCTACCTCGTCGACGAGCTCGACGGGTATCCGATGTGCGGCGTGTTGTCGGGATCGGCGCGGTTCACCGACAGTCTCACGCTCGGTTACCGCCACGCCGTCGCGGTGGCCGACTCGCCGCTGCACACCATCGGCGATCGCACTATGGGCCATGAATTTCATCGCACCACAGTCACGTTCGCCGACAGCTATCCGCCCGCATGGGTGTATTCGGGCCGTGACTTGCCCACGGTCCGCGATGGCGCCATTGACCGCGGAGTTCACGCCGGCTACCTCCACACCCACCCTGCCGCGCACCCGCAGGCGATCACCCGCTTCGTGGCCGCGGCCGCAACCTCTAGGCTCGCCGGGTGACCGAGAATGCCTACTTGGTCGGCCTGCGTCTGGCCGGCAAGAAGGTCGTCGTCGTCGGCGGGGGTTCCGTCGCGCAGCGCCGCCTGCCGCTGTTGATCGCCAACGGCGCCGACGTGCACGTCATCACCCGCAGCGCCACCCCGGCTGTCGAGGGCATGGCGGGAATCACCTTGACGCTCAGGGAGTTCCGCGACGAAGACCTCGATGACGCCTGGTATGCGATCGCGGCCACCGACGACCCGGACGTCAACGCCGCCGTCGTCGCAGGGGCCGAGCGCCGACACATCTTCTGTGTGCGCGCTGACGTGGCCCGCGAGGGCAGCGCCGTCACACCCGCCTCGTTCGAGTACGAAGGCCTATCCGTCGGGGTGCTGGCCGGCGGCGAGCACCGCCGGTCGGCCGCGATCCGGTCGGCCATTCACGAGGCGCTGCAGCAGGGGGTCATCGCCTTAAAAGGCACTGTGGCCCCGGGCGTCGTGCACGGCGGCGTCGCTCTGGTCGGCGGCGGACCCGGCGACCCCGAACTGATCACCGTGCGCGGCAGGCGCCTGCTGGCCCACGCCGACGTCGTCGTCGCCGACCGGCTGGCCCCGCCGGAGCTGCTTGCCGAGCTCCCGCCCCAGGTCGAGGTGATCGACGCCGCCAAGATCCCCTATGGGCGCGCGATGGCGCAGGACGCCATCAACGAGGTGCTCATCGACCGGGCCAAGGCGGGCAAGTTCGTGGTGCGGCTCAAGGGGGGCGACCCGTTCGTGTTCGCACGCGGCTACGAGGAGGTGCTCGCGTGTGCGGATGCTGGAATTCCCGTCACAGTTGTGCCGGGTGTGACGAGTGCCATAGCAGTTCCCGCGCTGGCGGGCGTTCCTGTCACCCATCGGGCCGTCACGCACGAGTTTGTGGTGGTCAGCGGCCATGTTGCGCCCGACCACCCCGAATCGTTAGTCAATTGGAACGCACTGGCCGCGCTCTCGGGCACCATCGTGTTGCTGATGGCCGTCGAGCGCATCGAGCTGTTCACCAAGGCACTGCTGGATGGCGGCCGACCTGCGGATACACCGGTTCTTGTGGTCCAGCACGGCACCACGACGGCTCAGCGGACGCTGCGCGCCACCCTGACCGACGCGCCGGAGCGCATCCGCGGAGAGGGCATCCGACCTCCCGCGATCATCGTGATCGGCTCCGTCGCGGCCTTCGGCGGTTAAAGGATTCTTAAGATTACTGTAAGGTAACCCGCTATGACGGCTCTCAATGACGCAGAGCGCGCCGCCATCCGCCGAGACGCCGAGGGCGCGGCTAACCGGGCTATTCCGATACACGTGGAGCACACGCCATTGGAGCAAACCGGCAGGCACCCGGCTTGGTTGCCGTCCCGGCGTTTCATCGCCGCGGTCGTCGCGATCGGTGGCATGCAGCTGCTCGCCACCATGGACAGCACCGTCGCCATCGTCGCGCTTCCTAAGATTCAGGACGAGCTGAGCCTGTCCGACGCCGGCCGCAGCTGGGTGATCACCGCCTACGTCCTGACCTTCGGCGGCCTGATGCTGCTGGGCGGTCGCCTCGGAGACACCATCGGCCGCAAGCGCACCTTCATCGTCGGTGTCGCGCTGTTCACCATCGCCTCGATCCTGTGCGGCATCGCGTGGGACGAGACCACGCTGGTCACCGCCCGGCTGCTGCAAGGCGTGGGGGCCGCGATTGCCTCGCCCACCGGACTGGCGCTGATTGCGACGACGTTCCCCAAAGGTCCTGCCCGTAACGCCGCGACGGCCGTATTCGCCGCGATGACGGGCGTCGGCTCGGTCATGGGCTTGGTCGTCGGCGGAGCGCTGACCGAGGTGTCGTGGCGCTGGGCGTTCCTGGTCAACGTGCCGATCGGGCTGCTGATGATTCACCTGGCCCGCAAGACGCTGCGGGAGACCCATCGCGAGCGGCTGAAGCTGGACGCCACGGGTGCCGTCCTGGCCACGCTCGGCTGCACGGCCGCGGTGTTCGGGTTCTCGATGGGCCCCGAGCAGGGCTGGCTCTCGCCGATCACGATCGGCTCGGGCGTCGCCGCCGCGGTCTTCCTGCTCGCGTTCCTCTACGTCGAGCGCACAGCCGAAAACCCCGTCATGCCGTTCGGTCTCTTCAAGGACCGCAACCGGGTCGCGACGTTCGCTGCGGTCTTCCTGGCAGGCGGCGTGATGTTCACGCTGACCGTGCTGATCGGCCTGTACGTCCAAGACATCATGGGATACACGGCATTACGCGCAGGGGTCGGCTTCATTCCGTTCGTCATCGCGCTCGGCATCGGGCTGGGGTTGTCCTCGCACCTGGTGTCGATCTTTCCGCCGCGGGTGCTGGTGATCGCCGGCGGCGTGCTGGTGCTCGCCGCGATGCTCTACGGCTCGACGCTCAACGGCGGCATTCCGTACTTCCCGAATCTCGTGCTGCCAATCACGGTCGGCGGCTTCGGCATCGGCATGATCGTCGTCCCGTT
The DNA here is from genome assembly GCA_032162325.1 of Mycobacterium sp. GTDB lineage: Bacteria > Actinomycetota > Actinomycetes > Mycobacteriales > Mycobacteriaceae > Mycobacterium. Next base: position 24,390 of record JAVRPG010000763.1, read on the forward strand.
GACGGTGTCGGCGATCGCCGGGGTCGGCTTCGACCAGATCGGCCCGGTGTCGGCGATCGCGTTGATGCTGCAGAACCTCGGCGGACCCGTCGTGCTGGCGGTGATCCAGGCCGTCATCACGTCGCGCACGCTGTATCTGGGCGGCACCACCGGCCCGGTGAAGTACATGGACAGCGCGCAGCTGCACGCACTCGACCAGGGCTACACCTACGGCCTGCTGTGGGTGGCCGCGGTCGCGGTGCTCGTCGGCGGCGTCGCGCTGTTCATCGGCTACACGTCGTCACAGGTCGCGCACGCGCAGGAAGTCAAGGACGCGATCGACGCCGGAGAGCTTTAGCTCGACATCGAGCAGGGGAGAGCTTTAGCTCGACATCGACTAGTGGTGGCCCGGGTGGGCCGCTGACACCGGTAAGAGCACGCACCTCACGCCGCGGGGACACTTTTGCGGAGTTTGATTTGGGTCGACACCAGTCATGACTTCGGTTCGTATGTGGTCGTGCCGATGCCGGTGCCCACCAAGGGCGTTACAAGCGCGCTGCCCTCACGCCGCCACACTGACGTCAACGGATAGGCACTCACCAATGGCGTGGGCTGCGGGCCAGTCGCCGGCGTCTACCGCGCGTGCAAGATCTTCGGCCAATGGGCTGTGGGCGCCCAACTCCTCCAACCACGCGGCGACGGTGGTCGCAATCGCACAACCTGGCACTTGGACGGTGCGCGCTTCGTGCAGGCGATCACTGACCCGATACATCGCCCTGGTTCGAGTGGCCCGTCGGTATATGCCCGTTATTTGGAGATATGCCCGTTATTTGGAGGCGACTCGCCGTTGGATGAGTCATCTCGTGTCCTTAACTCTTGGCCTGCGGGGCCCGATGGGCTCTTCTCACAGGTAGGAGCCGCAAGCCCGCATCAAGCAGACACTTTTTCGTCAACTTTCTTCTTCACACCGTCTGCCGCGGTTTTGGGCGTGTTCGGTTGCGCTGAGCGCTAGTGATCACGCCGAAACCGTCGCTGGGTAGGCTGGCAAGCCATGTCCGGGGTGGGTGGTTCTTCAGGAGACCCGTCCGAACGCACCACGCCGGATCCTTCGGCGCCGCTGTCATCGTCCGTGCTCGGCGTCGCGATCATCGCGATCACCGGCATGCAGTTGATGTCGACCCTCGACGGCACCATCGTCATCGTCGCGCTGCCGCGGATTCAGGCCGAGCTAGACCTCTCCGACGCCGCGAAGAGCTGGGTCATCACCGCGTATGTGCTGACCTTCGGTGGCCTTCTGCTGCTCGGCGGACGCGTCGGCGACGCGATCGGCCATAAGCGAGCATTTCTCTCCGGCGTCGGCGTCTTCACGATCGCCTCGCTGGTGTGTGGCCTGGCCACCGACGGCATCACGCTGATCGTCGCGCGCGCGGTGCAGGGCACCGGCGCCGCAGTGGCCGCGCCGACGGGTCTGGCGCTCATCGCGACGACCTACGCCGTCGGGCATGCCCGCAACCGGGCGATGGCGGTGTCGGCCGCGATGCAGGGCGTCGGCTCGGTGCTCGGACTGGTGCTGGGCGGCGCGCTGACCGTGATCTCGTGGCGGCTGGCGTTTTTGATCAATGTGCCGATCGGCATCGTCATCACTGCGATCGCGGTCTATCGCGTCGGCGAGACCCATCACGAGCGACTCAAGCTCGACATCACCGGCGCGCTGCTGGCCACCCTGGGCTGTGCGTCTGCGGTGCTGGTTTTCACCCAGGGGCCACCCCGCGGATGGGTCGACCCGTGGGTGATCGGCGCCGGCGTCGCCACGATGGTGTTCTTCGCGGCATTCCTGATCGTCGAGCGCAGCGCCGAGAACCCACTGGTCCCCTTCGAGATCTTCGACAATCGCAACCGGGTGATGACCTTCGTTTCGCTGTTCCTCGCCGGCGGAGTGCTCCTGACCCTGACCGTCATGATCGGGCTGCTGGTGCAGGATGT